>JACQOX010000136.1 GCA_016202335.1 Deltaproteobacteria bacterium | reverse complement strand
TGACCATCCTCGTGGAGCCTTGAGGAGACGTCGAATGAGAGGATCTTAAGCGCTGAACTGGCGCCTCACCCTGAAAACGCGCCGCATGCTGTTCCAACGCAGCCCCTTCGTCGGGGTGAAATTCTGCCGGGAGCGTAGTGACTGCTGCTGGCACAAATACCGTGGGAAACGAGACCACGGGTGGAGCCATCTCTTGTCGCGACACCGGCAGTTCGTATCTCAAGAGATAAGAAGGATTCGCGGGACGAAGAAGCAAAAAGGTTGAGGGCTGCTGCGAAAGGAGAACCCCGACAACGGGCGCAACTGGTTGAACCGGGAGACTCTGAACAATGGTAGGGCTCACCGTAGGCCCAACCACCGCGCTGGCCAAAAAGGCCTGAGCAGAGTTTAAAAGGCTAGAAACGCCAGTTTGAAGTGGAGCAATAAAAGACATAACCCTAGTTCCTCACGACGCGCGAGGACCCTCCTTCCTTATTATCGGTTAAATGTCAAAAAAGTTGTGTGAAAAGTTATTTTAATCGGGTTTGGGGTTTTCCCTTAAGCGAAATTCCGACTCCCCCTGATTCCCGCTTTTCCTCCCCCGCAGTAGGAAAGAATCCACCTATTTCAATGAAATGAGCTGATATCAATGGAGGTGCCAAATGACGCGGATACGGAAGCTTGCTGTCAGTACTATAACAATCCTATTGCTCGCGGGGTGTGGTGGAGAAAGTTTACAAACCACAGCCGCAACAGACTCCTCGAGCAATCCAAGCACGGAGACGAACACTCCAAACTCGAGTATTTCGAGCACATCACCAACAAGTACGTCGCCAACAGGAAATACGGCGGATACACCGGAAGAGAATTCTACCGGCCAAGGGAACGACAACACAGATGATACCAACGATGGCACGCCCCCGAACGCCAGCTCACCCACAGTTCTTTCCACAACTCCGGCTGACACAAGCACTGGCGCCGGAACGCAGAGTACGGTATCGGCAAGGTTCAGTGAGATGATGAAAGCGTCGACCTTTACCGCAGCAACATTTACCTTGCGGGAAGGTGCCAATGTGATCCCAGGGGATGTAACCGGGAATGGAGTCATTGGAATATTTACACCTTCAAGTCCGCTGAGTGCGAACACCACGTATACCGCTACGATCACGACCGCTGTCACCGACGCCGACGGGAACCCGCTTGCCGCCAATAAGGTTTGGAGTTTCACGACCGGCACCGCACTCGATACCACCGGCCCACTAGTAACGCTGCAGTCTCCTCCTGATCGAGGGAGAGATGTAACAATCGATAGTGTGGTCTCGGTAACTTTTAATGAACTGGTGGATCCAAGTACGATAACAACCACCACGTTTAGCATGCACGATGATGGATTTCAGAACATTGCCGGAACGGTAAGCTACAATGCAGCTACCAGGGTTGCGACCTTCACCCCTTCGAGCCCCTTGAATTATGGTCGAGGGTATTCGCCAACGCTGACCACGGATATTAAAGATACATCTGGAAACGCCTTCGAAGGAGGCGTGCCGTGGGGCTTCGTAACCATCGCCTTTGTCGACACAACCCCTCCGACCGTGACACTCACAAACCCTCTGAACGGAGCAACTGGTGTGGCAACGAATCAAAAAATGAGGGTTACCTTTAGTGAAGTGATCGATCCTGCTACGGTTACGATCACGAGTTTTAGCCTTACCGGTCCTTCGGGATTGGTTTCCGGAAGCGTGGCATATGATGCTGTCAATCGTGCGGCGACATTTACGCCGACAAGTGCTTTAGCCCCCAATAGTGCATACACCGGAACCGTTGCGGTCGGCATTCGGGATGTTGCGGGAAATGCTCTTGCGAGCGCCGTGAATTGGGATTTCACCACAGGAGGAAGCACAGACAATACGCAGCCATCGATTGTTTCAATATCTCCCACGGATGGAACTACTGGCGTCGCACTTGATAGTCCTCTTACGGTAACCCTCAATGAAGACGCAGATTGCTCGTCCGCAACCACGACCACATTCAGCCTCCAACGAACGGGAGACAGCCCACTTCCAGGGACCGTCACGTGCAATGGAAGTACGCTCACCTTTACGCCCGATGCCTTTCTCTGGGGAAACACAGGGCATACGGCGATCATCACCACAGGCATCACCGACCTCGCGGGTAATGCCCTGAGTGCGGGTTTGACCTGGACATTTGCAACGGCGCCTTAAAATTTCGGCGCGACCTGCCGCTCTGCGAACGGCGGTTCTCATCAACATCAACGAACAAAAGAAATGGTCCCAAGGGGGACCATTTCTTTTGTTCGGGGACTAGGATTCGAACCTAGACAGCCAGAGTCAGAGTCTGGCGTCCTACCATTAGACGATCCCCGAATAGGCGGACCGATGAAAAATGACGATCTGCTTTGTTACTGCTCACTCACGGTCCTCACGTACTGTCAAAGTACGCTGCGGCCGTTCGTTCGCAGTTGCCTCGCATCTCGTCATTTTTGTTCGGTCCGCAACCACACGTCAGATTTTCAAGTTGCCACGGCCTAACATCGGAGGTCGGAATCTGTCAACCTTTACGCCCTTGTAAAAAACACGCAACTTCTAGCGGCTGATGTCGATAATAGGATTGAATGCAGACATCTCTCTTCACTCCTCTGGTTTCGTTTCACCAAGCCGCTTTGCTTGGGAACCCATACGCTGCGGCGAATACCATCGTCGCAAGCGGTGTCTACACGGGGATGAAGCCGGCGCTGCGGGCCTTTGCCAATTCCTTTCATCAAGTGCCGGTACGCACGAAACTCGACTTTCACCGCGTGCTTTCGACGCGCGACAACACCGGACTCAGGTTTGCCACTCATCTGCGAAGCGCCCACCCTCGTCACGTGCGTCAGGCGGCAGAAAAAGTTCTTGAACGCCCTCCTCTGGCGATCAAATCCATTGTCCAACATCTTGAAAATCCGAAAGACGTCATCCTCCCCCCTTTTATTGCCGATCCCTGGGCAAGCGATCTTGAATCCCTCTACGTTTTATTGTGCCGTGCGGGAAAGTTCAGAGAATGCCGCTCTGTCAGTAAGGAGGAACGCGTCAGAGAAGGCGCTTTGCTCAAAGCACAGATAAAACGTTTGGGCATACAAGCCCCTGAACTTGCAAAAGCATTGAATATCCACGTTTCTGTCGTCGACAAATGGAAGTCAGGTCGCATTGCCGTTCGAAGCGGCCTGCTCGAACTCCTTGCCGCATCCGCTTCAAAAAAGTCCGCCCTTGAACAAGCTCGGCAGTTGGTCTTACCCGAAGAAGCTCGCGAAAGGTTTTGGGGAAACGCCGCCCGCCTCCATGCTCTTATGGTGTACTGGGATATTTCTAAATCAGAACTTCAGACGGCTCGCGGCTGTTCTGCAGAGACCCTGAACGATTATCTCAAGGGTCATTGCGACGCGGAAAAAGAACTTTTTTGTGTCTTTCAGGAAGAAAAAGAAAAAGAGGAAATGCTCGATCGATTTCGTCACTTGCAATCCGGACCGCTTCGCCGAAGACAACGCGTCGCAGACGCTGGCTGTTTTATCCCCACCCCTTTTCGCCATGACGATCTCAATAAACTCGTGAGAGAAACACGGGCACGTATGCAAGTACCCCAAGATATTTTTGCAGAACACATCTGCGTCAATCCGCAAACGCTTGGTTATTGGGAAACCGGCGAAAGAGAAGTTCATCCCTGGGCCGCTGAACGCATTCAAACTGCAGCAACATGCCATACCGAAAAAGAACTGAAACAAGCGATGGAAAAACTGGGCATCCAAAAGGTAAAACATAACAAAAGACGCGCGCTCACATCAGATGAGCAGAGGATCGTGGATGAAAACCTGCAACGCTATCAGCCGATCATCGCAAAATACATCCGCATAGCTTCAGCATTGCTGCCACGGGGCCAAGCCCACGACTTTGAAAGCGAAGTAAAAGAAGCGCTTGTGGCTTCACCTCATTTAAGAAAAAGTGAACCGCTTCCGAACAATTTCTTTTCGACATTCATCAAACGCCAGCGGCTTAAATGGTTTTGGAGCCATGCTGGATTCAGCAGCTCTCAAAAACGCATGTACCGCAGCACGCAGGCGTGGGTTGCTCAGTTCTGCCAAAAACAAAGGAAAACCCCTACGGTCGATGATTTTGCGGAGCATCTCGGTTGGCCGTACTCAGAAGCCGCCAAGACCTGGGAAGAATATCGCAGGGTTCGCTTTCAGATGAATCACCTTGAAGGTCTTCCACTCGATACAATCGAATAAAAGTCAATGAAACGCCTTACTGAGATTCCCGACTTCGGTCCGCAGCAATCGTTTGAGATTGGCGGCAAATTCATATCGATCATCCATCGAGAGCATGTTCTTCATTTTCACTTCATCGGCAAAAAGCCAGATGAGTGCCAATTGAAGAAGACGAGGATCTTCACCTTCGCCATCACTATTTCGCGCCAAGGTTTTTATGATCTCATCGATTTCACTACGACCGATGAAGGCCTGGAATAAAGGATGGTGCACCATCGATTTCCAGATTTCTTCCCAAGGCAATGTTCTGGACTTCATGTCCATGACCAGACGATGTAGAAGCCACGCTAATTTGAGAAGATCATCGGAAAAGGTTCGATCTTCGCGCGGCATCGCACCGAGCACCCGAAGACAATGCTGCATTTGCAGAATAGTTGTCGCAATTTCATCGCTGACGTCATGCCGTGCGATGCGGAGAAAACTCTCTCGATGCTCTTCTAAGAGGCCAATGGTCCGTTGAAGAAATACAACCTCCCCACCTTCATCGTTCCAGACACGATCTGGCTGACTGAGGACAGGACAACACAGTTTCATCATTCGCTCATCGAGGCTTAACTTCCATGACCAGGTTTTTTGCGCGCGCTCAAAAAGCGCCGAACCGATCACCTTTTTGATCGGACCATTGATCTTTGCGATCGCCGTCTTAAAAAGAGCGTTGGGCGATGATTTCATCTGCGTTGGATGCCAATCGAAGAGCGCGTATCCCCATAAGCAAGAGATTTCTCGATATCCCAGCCGATAGAGCCGCAGCGCCTGAGAGATAATTTTCTGGGCTTGCTGGTTGTTGTCAAAGCAGAGCCGTTCCCCCTTCCAGAGGCAGCTTCCATTTTCGTGGATGCTGAGCTGCGCAATCTTGGTTTCATCCGGCGCTTCTTTCCAAAGCTGCAGATGCGTGATCTGCGTCCGAAGTTCCGAGAGCAGCGATTGCATACGGCGGTGTTTTCGTTTGCCAAGGCCGATGACCAATACAAGCCCAAAAAAGAGCAGGCCAGCGGCCGCTTCGAACTTTCGTGCATGACGATCCCAGAACAGCCGCCGTTGCAGATTTCTCGTCATTTCCCGCCACTGATCTTTGAGCATCTGCGGCGACTGACCTTGAGCGAGCATCGACCACCAGTGAAAGAGCTGCCCCATGGTCATTTCTACTTCCACGCGTTCGGCCCATTCGGGGATATTGGGATAGGAATCCCCTTTCATCGCCGCTTCGCAAAAGGTTGCCCACGCGGGATGGCGATTGCGAAATAGCTCCAGCGCGTGGATTTCCGCAGGAAGCACCCCGTTGGCATCAGCATAGCGAAACGCATTTTTCGAAGAGGTCATGAACCGCATAAGCTGCAGGGACGACTCCTGACGACCATGTTTCAAGGCGTAGCTGGTAAGCGCAAGGTTGGATCCACCGATAAAAGGATGCGAACCGCTTGAACCGGACGGCGGAAATAAGACAACGACGTCTTTTTCTAAACCAGCCCATTGAATTTTCTTGAGCAGCCACGATCCGCTCATGACAAAGGCGATCTTCTTTTGCAAAAATTGCTCTTCGAGCTGGTCTTGAGGTTGATCGATAATGTGCAGGACTTTTTCAGCATGCAGGCGCGTGAGATAATCGATGGCGATGCTGGAATGAGCGACATCTGAAGAAAGAAGATCAGCGCCTGCACTCCACATCCACGGAGAAAGATCATGCAGGAGATTCCATGTTTTCGACAGCGACACGGCGAAGGGAATCTTTTCCGATGAAAGTTTTTTGCCAATCGCTTCAAACTCTTCCCAGTTCAATGCGTTCACATCCTTCGGGAGCATGTCGCTGTTCGCGAAGAGCATTCGAGCATCGAGAAACCACGGGACACCGTAGACATCAGATTTCTCTCCTATCGTCACACTATTATAGGCCGCAGCCACGACGTCATTCTTCGAAAGAACATTGGCAGGAAGCTCAGCCAAAACGCCTTCATGCGCGAAGAAAGGATTCCAGGTCGAGCCCACTTGAACGAGATCCGGCGGATGTTCTTCACCCCTCAAGTGGCTCAAGCGGTAAAACGCATCTCGCCAGCGAACGAATTCCAGATCAATCTGCAGATCTGGGTGAAGATCCAAAAATTCCCTGAGCTCGCGAAAAAGTTCCGACTGGATCGCAATTTCCTCGCCAAAACTTTTGACACCGTGATCGCTCACCCGCTCCAAATCCTCCCAGGGATTGACGAGCTTCAGACGAGCATCATTTTTCAGCTCTGTCAGAACCCGATGCAGCGCTTCCGTTGAAGGCAACCCCATCTGATCTCGACCTTCATTGGGAATGAGCAAGACATGAATCGTTTTGTCCTGAGCTGCAGTCAGGTGGCTGAAGAAAAGGAGGCCAAGGAAAGGAAGAAGCGTCAGTTTCATGCCAAATGTGGGTTTCCCAGGGATTCGAAACGTTTCGAATATAATATTAAGCGTGCCAACAACGACCAACTTGAAAGGAGCAAAAAATGCAACCAAGATGCACAGGAGTTACTGTAGAGTCATTTGCTGTCGTTTTTGGAAATGAATCCGAAAACCTCCAGGAGTTAAAAAAAGTCGATCGCGACAATGATGGATGCATTATGCCTGACGAAGCAATGGCATATAAAGCAGCTTTCCATAGGTCCCAGGTTGAAAAGCGAGTCCTATCCCTCTTAAAAATGAGGGAAGCATTCCCCAGTCTGCCAGAACAAAAGAAATCGGTTACAACACCCATTCAAGACAATCCAGATTCCGATTTTGTGCAACTCTTTTTCGGGTTCGAGATGTTTACCGGTTTTATGTTGCAAACTGCAAGTTTCGTAATGGCCGGAAATTTTAAAGACGGAGATGCTTCCCTTTTACAAACATCCCCGCAAATAGGGTTGCATGTGGATATCGGTTATTCACTTTCATCTTCTTTCGCACACGTCATAAGGGGAGGGTTACAACACTTTAATGTCCATTTTTTTGCTCCAATCCATCTCAGTGATACTATTGGATGTTTGTACGACTCAGATTGCAATGAACAAACATTCATTGCAGCTTCGACAACACCAAGCATCGGAACACTTATTAAGTTACAACTATCTGGAGTAACTCCTTTTGTTGGAGGCATGCTTTATTTCGAACAAAGGAAACTTCAAAGCGACGCCTGGAATCGCTGGATACCCCCAACAGGTCCGACATCGGTAATAAAAAAAGGGATTGAAGCAGGCTTTGAATGCTTCATCCATCGCGAGCACGGAATAGCAAGCAGTATTACTTTATCAGTACGTGGCATTGACGAAGATCGCCCAGACTATTTTATTCTCCTTGGATTGGCTGCAAATAATTGGACCACAGAAAATAAATAAACAAAAGGTGCTATGACCATTCCGATAAGAATCTATTTAAATACACTTCTAAAAATTCATGCCTGTCTTCCGCCAATTGTTTTGCCGTCGCCGTATTCATGCGATCTTTCAGCAGCAGCAGCTTTTCATAGAAATGGTTGATGGTCGTGGTCTTGCTCGATTTGTAGTCTTCAAAGGACTGATGACTCTTCGGCAGCAATTTTTCATCATGCATGGGCTGCCCGGAAAAGCCGCCGTACGCAAAGGCGCGGGCAATGCCGATCGCACCGATGGCATCCAAGCGGTCGGCGTCCTGGACGATCTGTCCCTCCAGCGTCAGCTTTGCTGAAATCGTTTTCGCTCCCTTAAACGACATCGAAGCGATGATGCTGCAGACATGTTCTGTCACATCCGGCGCAACGTCCATCTTCTGCAACCATTCGCGGGCCACGTGAGGACCAACTGAATCGTCACCGCGATGAAACTTCCAATCCGCGATGTCGTGCAAAAGCGCCGCGAGTTCGATTACCAGCAGATCACCGCCCTCTTCCTGAGCAATCATTAAGGCATGGTGATGAACACGGCGAACGTGAGGCCAATCATGACCTGATGAATCTTTCTCGAGCGTTTGTTTGACGTATGTTTTGGTGCGGTCGATGAGAATCATATGATCTTCCTTGATAAGGGTTGAAAAATTTATTGTGAAAAGCTGCAAGCTTTTTTAGACAATCATTCATGGATCGCAAAGCTAAGGGGAGAAATTCAACCACCATGAATGTTACCGAGCACCTCTCAGAAACTGCCTTTCTCACCAATGAATCACGCAGTCGCATGGTCGATGTCAGCAAAGATATTTATGCCCACTTATGGGTGACGCCTGCGACGAAAAAAATCTGGGACGACTTTGCCGCGTACGTCTATAAGCACGACGACGTCGAGCTCTCCATCCGCAATCGGTATTACCTCGAAAACCTGAAGGCATTTCTTCAAGAACATCAGGATCCAGTCTTCATCAATATCGCAGCGGGATTCACCTCTTATCCATTTTTAATCAACGCCCCATGCCATTGCATTGAAATTGATTATCAACATGTCATCGATTTCAAACGTCCGAAAATTCTTGAATGGCAAAAAAATGGCCAACTGCCGAAATGCGATCTTGAATTCTATGGAACCGACCTGACGAATAAACACGACCATGAGCAGATGACCGCTGCATTTAAGCACTGGATCGGAAATCGCCCTTCCTTTGTCTTGCTCGAAGGGATCACCTATTATTTGGAACCAAAAGTTTTGGATCAACTTCTGAAACTCATCGCTTCGACGCAAACAAAGGGAAGCCTCTTAGGCCTGGAATACTGGACTCCAGACATCGTGGAACATCCTGTATTCATCCGCCTTGAAGACTATTTCGAAAAAAGGTTTCATTACAAAAAAGGCACCTATCATCTCATCGACGATGATTTCATACGTTCTCTTCCTAACTACGATGTCGTTGAAATCACCGACGTCAAAGAACAAGAACAGATTTTCTGCGATCAAACAATTCTTGACGATTACGCCGTGGGGCTGCCAACGAGCATGTCTGTGCTGAGAAAAAAATAGTTTTCATCGAAAAATGGAGGCCAAAAATGGCTCAGAGCAAATGGTTTCGAAAGGTCACATCCAGTATTATTTTCTCCCTGCTTATCTTCACCACCATCTCCGTTAAAGCCAATGAATGCGCTATGCAAACCTCCCGCAAAGGATTTTACCTTGCCGGCGCAGGCCTTGTTGGGTCTGAAGCCATCCAAAATAAGAAATTCAGCATTGGCGCTGGCCTCAGAATCGGCGGCGGCATTACCGAAAAAGTCCTGCTGTATGTCGAAGGCATCGGATCGGTGGTCGATCAAGGAACCCTACAAAACCTCCTCACTTTCGATGGCCAATTAAAGACTCAAATTTTCCTGTGGGAAGGTCTCTACACCAATTTCGGCGCCGGAGTGGCCGTTGGCAGAGTTCAAACTGCCACGATCTTGCTTTCTTCGGCTAAGGCAGGATTTGGAGTCAGTGGTGGAGCTGGCTACGAATTCCGCGTTGGTAGGAAATTCTTTGTCGCCCCCGAATTCCAGGTGCGATACCAACGGCTCGCTGGCACAAGCTATCTGACACCAGGCATTGGCGGGCAGATCGGCTGGCATTTCTAATCTTTACAAACTCCTTCTCCCCGCCAAGGCAACTAGGGCAATTCCTGCGGCCAATGCGACACCGCCAACGACCGGGGAGAGCGGAATGGTGTTTGTTTTCTCTTTTTCCACTTCAATCGGGCCAACATCAGCGACTTTTTCGTCGGTGCGATAGGTCACGCCTTTATAGACAAACGTGAGTATGCCCAAGATGATGAGGATGATGCCAAGGGTTTTCATAGGCCCTCCTTTTGAGAATGACTGTATCGCAAACTACCGGGATGGCATTCCTATTTTTGGCTAGGAAAATCTCCCAAATGATCGGCCCATGGCCAAAAAATCGCGTCGATAAGCAACTTTTCTAAAATGCTGCCGATAGAGAGACATCATGGTCATGATTTCACCCCCTCTCGTTGGCCTCGCCCCGGCTATGCATTCCATGCCGGCAATGGCCGACATCTGGAAAAACATCCGGCCCGCTCAAAAAACGACCGTGCCCCCCACGGTTCCCTTTCTTGCATTGCCAACACCTGGGAGCGAGCTGGGCATCCGCCGCTTCACCGACTCTTGCCCGACCTTTCCTTCGCTAACGCCATGGGGAGGATCAAAGCGTTTATTACTCCCGAAATTGCTCCCTCATTTGCCGACATCCCTTGGGGGCACGGTCGGTATTCCCTTTGCAGGCATGCTGGCCCTGGAGCTTGAACTTTATTTCAATGGAACGTTCCAAGAAGGCACAGACCTGCTCATCAATGACCTCAACGCCCCGCTCATGCTTCTCCTGTGGGTGGTCCGTGATCCGCAGGGATTACACGACATTCTGACGATCTTAAACGACCGGCGATTTGAAAATACTGAAACCGCTTATTACGACGTCCGCGAAACGTTTCGGCACCGCCGACTGTATGAATACGATCAGTATGCCATCGCCGCTCAATCACAGCCCCGTGATTTCGCAGAGCCGGCCGCCGAATTTTATTATCTGATGAAGTTCGGCATGTTGGGCATCCACCGCGTCACCATGCGCTGCCGCGATCCTCAACATTTTGGACACCCCACCTTCAGCCTCCCTTTTGGATGGAAAGGATACGAAGATAAAATCAAAGTATGGGATGTGGAGCGATACAATGAAGATCGATTTCTCGCCAATCACGCCATGCTCCAAGGTGCACAACTCTTCATCGGCAGCTACGAATCGATGTTCGATGGCATCACCACTGGCGACCTCGTGGATAAAAGCAAAAACTTATTCTTATGGTGCGATCCACCATATGACGCATCAGAGCTCGATTACATGAGCGATTTTTCCGCATATGCACAGTGGACACTCGCTCAACACATGCGTCACCTCGATCATCAACGCGATCATCTGGGGCACTTACGCTTCGCACTGTCCAATTCCAATACTCCAGCCGTACGCGCCCTCTACGAT
>JACQOX010000123.1 GCA_016202335.1 Deltaproteobacteria bacterium | reverse complement strand
TTTCAGTGGGATCTTCCGGGAAATGGATGGTTTTCCGGTGACGGTGCGCCTGCTCGATCCACCGCTCCATGAATTCTTGCCGCACACTGATGACGAAATCGCCGAGCTTTCCAAAATCATGAATGTGCCAGCTGAAAAACTCAAACAAAAGGTTCAAGAACTCCACGAATTCAATCCCATGCTCGGTCACCGCGGCTGTCGCCTGGGCGTGACGTTCCCGGAAATCTACGCCATGCAGGTCCAGGCCATCATGGAAGCGGCTTGCGACGTGGCCCGCAAAGGTGGAAAAGTTATTCCGGAAATTGAAATCCCACTCGTGGGACATCCCAATGAAATGAAACTCCTCCGCGGGGTGTGCGATAAGGTCGCCAAAGAAGTCATCAAAGAGCAGGGCATTGAAGTCGTTTACAAAATCGGGACCATGATCGAGTTGCCGCGCGCCTGTGTGGTGGCCGATGAACTCGCCAAGCACGTCGACTTTATGAGCTTTGGAACGAACGACCTGACGCAGACCACGTTTGGTTTTTCACGCGACGACTCTGGAAAATTTCTCACTGAATATGTCGACCGACACATCCTTCCCAAAGATCCCTTTGTCTCGATCGATGAAGATGGTGTGGGTAAACTCATGCAGCTCGCAGTGGAACTCGGACGCAAAACCAAGCCAGATCTTCATGTCGGGATCTGCGGGGAACACGGCGGCGATCCGCAATCTGTGCATTTCTGTCACGGTATCCATCTGAACGATGTCAGCTGTTCACCGTATCGCGTGCCGATTGCGCGACTCGCCGCAGCGCAGGCAGCCTTGAAAGAGTGATGAAACGAGTAGGGGCAACCGGCCGGTTGCCCCTACATTTATTCATTTTCTTCAAACACTGCCCGACAGGTCATGTCTCGATTCAGCATCGTGAATGTGGATCTGTCAGCGCTCCCTGAACAGTCGCCTTCCCATCGCGAAAATCTATAACCTGCTGCAGGGCTCACATCGAGGATGAAGCTGGCATCGACGTAATAAATAATATTACAGACTTCATTTCGTCGCCCCCTGGGAGCTGTGGTGCAGACGGCGCCAATGGGTTGAGATTCAGGATTGTCCCTCGCGTGAGCGTACACTTCGCCTTCTCCTCGTAATTCTATGAAAAGTGTTTTTCGAGGTCTCGGCACGAAAACGGCTTCACATCGTGCGTCGCGCGTAGGCATGGTGAACGTGCCATAGATGGGAGGAATCAGGCCATCTCCGACGCAGTCTCCCTCCCATCTGCCGATGATCGCAACATCCCATCGACCATCCTGCCGTTGGTATCGATGAAAGTGGCTAAAATCATTGTGCCCCATGGGCTGAATTCGCGTTGCAAAGTGAAAGACGTCGTCTTCGAAGACGCTTCGCAAGCAGGGTGTGCTGGAATAGGAACAATACTGTTCCACTTCATTTTCAGCATTGCGAATGACGCCGACTCCGCCAACCTGGTTTGGGATATCGGTCGACACGACGAAAGTGAGCGGGTGCTGTGGTTTGATCTGCATTTCGGTGCGGCAGGTTTTGTCACCATCCATGTGTACCGTTGTTTCCAGTGCAGTACCATGACAATCCCCTGCCCAACGTGTCAATTTCCAGTGGTGTTCTGGTTGAGCGATGAGCGATATTTCAGCGCCGTCCTGACATTCAAGGGTACAGATGTGATAATTCACTGCTGCGGAATGTGGTCTGCAGGTTGTTTGTATTCCCATCGCGCTTTGACCGGGAATTCGACAGGTAATGGAGAATTGGTTTTGAATGCCGCTGTCGCTGCCAGATTCTTCGGGAAATCCTCCCGTAAGTTGTACTTCAAATGTGAGGCGATGGAATTCTCCTGTTGGCAGTGGTTCTGGTTCGGGTGCCGGGGCAGGGAAAACATGAAGCAGTGCCTGCCGCACGGCAGATTCCCCCTGAGCATCGGTGACTTTTAATTTAATCCAATATTGGCTTCCAGAGCTAAAATTTCGGGCGGTGAAGACGTGAGGCCCTTCGCTGTGTCCTGAAGGTTGAAAATTGTTGCTGGTCACGCCGTTTGCAACTTTCTCCCAGGCATAGGTGCAAGGTGTCTGTGCCGTGCAACGTGCGGGTTTTTCCGCAACAAAGGTGATGGTTGCTGCATCAGCGTTCCCATCGCTCGGTCCGGTGACGGAAAAATTAGGTATGCGATTGCCAGCGGTATCAACGCCGCCATCTTGAGGGTTCACATTGAGTGAAGACGACCATTCGCGAGCGGTAAACGAAACCGTAAAGGGTTGGCGTTCAATCTGTTCCGTAACATCGTGATTATCCACAATCGTGGCGGTATTTCCTTCAGAGGGAGTTGGAATAGGAGCTGCTTCCACCTGATAGTCGACTTCTGCGAATCCGCCGTCGCGGAGGCGAAGAACATCCTCAAGGCCGTTTTCAAGATCAGCAATTTGAGTGGTAACTCGTGCTCTCAGTTTGTTTGCCGCAGACGCTGTACAGCGAATTGTAAATCCCTTAGAAGCATCCTCCGGTCGGCATGAACCGCCTTCGCCTGATAAAATCTTAAAATCATGCTCGTCCCCCGATTCACAGGCAAGCTGACTCATGTCGAATCCGGACGGTTTCCCTTTGAGAGTTGTATATTCTCCATTTTTGAGCAGATAAAATCCTACGCCAATCGGGAGGTAACATTTTTTGAGTACGAGGTTGTTAAAGCCATCAAGGTCAACGTCGTAAGCATAGACAGTTTTCTCATCGGCATCTCCTTTTGCTCCCGAAGCTAATTTGGTCGTGAGATAGAAACGAATTTGATCATTCGTAGAAATAGAAGACCCTTTTATTCTTCCAGTAGTAGCGTCGAAACTTGTATAACTTAATTCAAGTGACGGGTCGGTATTCAACTGCCCAAAACATCCCCCCAATAAGGATGTCAGTGCGATACAAAGAAAAATTTTGCGCATACGGCCTCCGTGTCTCATGGAGGCTTCTAAAGCAAATCGTGTGCCAGTCAAAAACTGCATTTAAATAAGCTTAAAGGTGTTTTTGGGGAAATTGGTTGTTCGAGTGTATTTCAAAATGAGAATTTGCCAAAAAGCTGACAGTGGGATTCATTTTTATTGCGCGTTCGTTTGAGTCATGACATTCGGGCTCACCATGACTCGTCATATTTCCCTTTTGTTTTGTCTGATGTTTGGATTCACCGCCTGTGCCACCCAAGATGTTTTCCCCGACATTGGAACCAACATGGCCAGTCCCACGGGGCTGGCGGTGGATTCCACGGCCCGGCGGCTCTATGTCACGAACGCCAACAGTGAAGTGTCCTATGACTGGCAGCAGGGGTCATTTCAGGTGTTGGATATCACCTCGCCAGCTGCTCCCACGCTTGTGAACACCGTTCAAACGCGCAGCTATTCGGGGAAAATCTCGCTCGATCCCACGGCCAAGCGGGCCTACGTGACCAATCGCTTTAGCTCGGATTTTGACGTGTCTGAAGATCGTCTGTTTTCGATGAATATCGACGAATCGACGACGAATTTTTTATCGATCGATGAAACTGTAACCACTCGCGATCCATTTGCGACGGCCTGCTGTGTGGTTCAAAATCGTCTGCTGCTTTCCACGGCCGAAAATGCGTTGCTCTCCTTTGATGTAACCGCGGCTGAGCTTACACCAAAGACGATTTCGCTGCGCCGTGAGCTTTCAAATGGCGTGCTGCCGGCATCGAGCAGCATGTCGGATTTGGTGGTCATCGGCGATCAGGCTTTTATTTCCCGTGCGAGCGGTGGCATCTTCGTGGTCAACCTGAATGAGATCGAAAATTCCGACGTCAATCCGGTTGATTATTTTATCGCCGATGTTCGCACGCCGCGTGGTTTAGCCACGGACGGCACGAATTTACTCGTCGCCGATGAAGACATTGTCGGCGACACTTTTGCACAGCGAATGCTGATCCTCGATATTTCGTCGCTTATGCCAGATACCGACAATACGCAGGTGACGCTGAAGGATAAAGATGACGACGGTCTGCTGCAGGCTGCGATCAATGTCGGAAAGAACCCTCAACAGATTGTGGTGGCTGCGGGACGGGCGTTTGTGACCAATGCCGACGACGACATGGTTTCGGTGATCGATTTGACTTCGCGAACGGTAGTGAAAACCATTACGGTGGGCGATAAACCTTTTGGAATGGCGATCGATGCTCCGAATAATACGCCCACCACGCTCTATGTCGGCAATCTTCTCGGCAATAACCTGTCCATCATCGATATTTCCTCCAGTGATCCCACGACCTTTTCGGTGGTGGCCCGCTATCCTCAATAGACTCTTGTATAGTCACACTGACTCTTCTGGGTCATTATAAAGAGGTTTAAAGAGCATTTGGGATAATAAAAAAAATTTTTAAAATACTGCACAACTTTTCCTGACTGCTACCGATAAGAAATCTGAGGGCTCTTGGAATTGCTCTGTACGTCTACTTCTTAAGGAGGCAATTATGATGGGTTTTGGTCAAGTAACGCCAACAGCTGTTCCCGCGATTTTGCAAGGTCTTCCCGGAATGGTGGGCCTTCCTGGTGGAACGTTTCAAATGGGAGCGAGTTTTGCTTCCCCAGTTCATCCTGTGACGGTTTCTGCGTTCGCCATGTCGGAAACGCTGGTCACCAATAAACAATATCGAAAATTCCTCGCCGCTCAAGAAGGTCTGCCGCAATTTGCTCTTCAGGCAACGTATCTCAACGGTACTTCCTCCATTGTTGCACGAGAGAATGATTTTCGTGCTCTTGCGGATCACGTTGCACGCCTTGATTCTGGAAGCATCAGCGGAGTGCACATTCTTCGGCAGGAGAAGCTTGTCGCGCTTCCAAGCCCCAAAGGTTTTGATGCTGATGATCAACCCGTGGTGTGCGTGACCTGGGATGAAGCGCTGCGGTACTG
>JACQOX010000127.1 GCA_016202335.1 Deltaproteobacteria bacterium | reverse complement strand
TCTTTGACAGCTGGTTCGATGCCTATCAAGGCGTCGTAGTCCTGGTGCGCGTGATCGACGGAAGTCTTCGCAAAGGTATGCCCGTGATCCTCATGCACGACGGAACACGCTACGAAATCCAAAAGCTGGGCATTTTCAATCCCCGCCCCGTCGAAGTCGCTGAACTTTCGGCAGGGCAGGTGGGATTCGTGGTCGCGAACATCAAGACCATCGCCGACGCCAAAATCGGCGATACCATCACCGGCGCCGAAAATCCTGCGACCGAACCGCTTAAAGGTTTCCAAGAAGTCAAACCCATGGTCTTTGCGGGACTCTATCCCATCGACTCCCATGACTATGAAAACCTGCGCGATGCGCTGCATAAACTAAAACTCAACGATGCCTCGTTTACCTTTGAGCCTGAAACTTCAGCTGCTTTGGGTTTCGGATTTCGCTGCGGCTTCTTGGGCTCACTCCATCTGGAAATCATTCAGGAACGCCTCGAACGGGAATACAATCTCTCGCTGATCTCCACGGCCCCCACGGTGGTGTATGAAGTCGTCAAAACCGACGGCGAACTGATCCGCATCGACAGCCCGGCCAAGCTTCCCGATCCGGGGCAAATTCAAGAAGTGCGGGAGCCCATGGCCCGCGTCACCATCCACATTCCGAAAGAATACCTGGGGAATATTTTCGAGCTCTGCCAAGGACGGCGTGGCATTCAGGAAAAAATGGAATTCTTCGGCACGGATCGCGTCATGGTCTGTTACCGACTTCCGTTTCGTGAAATGATTTCCGATTTCTATGATGCGCTCAAATCGCAAACCCGAGGCTATGCTTCGGTCGACTATGAACTCGCGGATTATCAGGCTTCAGAACTCGTCAAGCTGGACATCCTCATCAACGGCGACAAGGTCGATGCGCTTTCCATGATTGTCCATCGCGACGAAGCCTATTATAAAGGAAGGGAGCTTGCAGAAAAACTCCGCCAACTCATCCCGCGGCAGATGTACGAAGTCGCCCTTCAGGCGGCCATTGGCAGCCGTATCATCGCCCGTGAGACGGTCAAGGCCCTGCGCAAAGACGTCACCGCAAAGTGCTACGGCGGCGACATCACTCGAAAGCGAAAACTGTTGGAGAAACAGAAGGAAGGCAAAAAACGAATGAAGCAGGTGGGAAGCGTTGAAATCCCACAAGAAGCCTTTCGCGGTGTTCTCAAAATCAAATAACGGGGGTGTTATGAATTACGTGAACATGAAAGACGTGAAGCTCGTCGCAACCAAAAGAAAAAGCAAAACCCGCGAATACATCGAATCGTTTGCGGTTGCAGCGCTTGTGGCGCTCACCGTCCGCGCCTTTGTCATCGAAGCCTTTAAAATTCCTTCGGGGTCCATGATCCCCACGCTCTCCATCGGCGATCACATTTTCGTGAATAAGTTCATTTACGGTCTGCGCATACCGTTTACCAAAATTCGTTTCTTGGACATTTCTGATCCGAAACGCGGCGACATCGCGGTGTTCATCTATCCCGTCGATGAATCCAAAGACTTCATCAAACGCGTGGTGGGGATGCCGGGTGACCGCATTCACATCGATGGAGAAAACGTCACCATCAATGGAAACCCGGTACCAAAAACGATCCTGGCCGTTGCTAAGGACCCGGCCGACAAACGCCGGCTGCTGGTCACAAACGGCATGACCCATACGATCCCCTTTATTCGAGGCTGGGATGAGCTCAATGTTTACGAAGAAAAGCTGGGTGAAGCAAATCATCTGGTTCAATATGAAGAAAATCTCGAGCGTGAATCATATGACATCGTCGTGCCGCCGAATCAATTCTTCGTCATGGGGGACAACCGCGATAATTCTGCCGACAGCCGCGAATGGGGCTTCGTGCCGCGGGAAAACATCAAGGGCAAGGCCATGTTCGTCTGGCTGTCCTTGGATCACGACCAGGGAGGGCTACGCTGGCGCGAATTCGGGCGGTGGGTAAGATAATCGCTTTTATAAAGCCACCATCTGAATCAATCCCAGTTTCTCGATAAACTTAAAATAATGATCAAACGAAGCAAGGGCGCATTGATGCGTGTGTGCGAGATAGGCAATCGATGCATCCGTGTATTTTCCTCGAAAGCCCTTGGTCTTTAAATTCCACGCAAAGCGATCAAAGTCAGCAAGCTCTTGATCTTGGATGCGATGACAGTGGAGTGGCGAAAGGAGCGCTTGAAGCTCGCTGTAATCGCGTTCATTTCGAGCCCCAACCAAAATTTCATGACGGATGATGTCGGTTATCGCGACCTGCCGTTCACGGATGGCAGTTGAGAGTGAAAGAGAGGTGTCGTTGGGGAGAGAGCCTCGAAAAAAATCGATCCAGACGGAGGTGTCGACGATGATGCTAGCCACGATAGCTACGAAGAGATTTCTTCGTCCAACGGAGGGGGTGTTTTCCTGCTGACGCTGCCAGGGTTTCAAGTTGCTTCGTTTTTAAATACTCATCGAGCGCGATCACGATCGCTTCGCGTTTCGATTTTGCATGTGATTTTTCGACAACCTCTATCAAAACCTCCTCCGGGAGATCGTAATTTGCTTTTGCCATGAAATGCTCCTTATTTATGTACAAATATTATTTATTTTATGTACACTCGTCAAACGGTTTTTTTAGCAACCTTTTTTCAGGTCGTGCCGATAAGGACAGCATGATCACTCTTCCTCTGAATATGGCATGGGTAGCTCCTGTAGCAGGATTCACCTTTGGGCAAACTGTCCATTCGTTGAGCCAAGGTTCTTTGCCTACAGCCGTCGGCTTCGCTTTTCATACGTTGTATACGGAAGTGCCTTCTCCTGAAGCCTTTCAACAGCAATTTCGCCGCTTTGCTCCACTTGAATCGTTGGAAGAGATAACTCTCTCAGGGCCTCTCACAGCGCGCACAGATTCTATTCCTGCTTCCAAAACTGATTACCTTGAAGCGCAGTTGCTCGAAATCGTCCTCAAGTTCGCGGAACGTTATGCGCCCAATTCGCTAACAAGAGAAGAACCGTTGGGGGCATGTTGTCGCGTCGTCCTTACAAGCGATGGCGAATTTGAGATTTCAAAAACGGGAGCAGCTATAGCTACCATTTTGTTTGTTGTTTTTGGATATGAAGTTGGAGTCCAGTTGTTTTCACAATCAGCCGAAATCAATGAGAGGGATGTTCATCAACTCAATGCTGCTATCGCACGCCTTGAGATCGATCCTCCATGGGAGGGTGCTCATACTGAATCTGGGATGAGAGTGTTTTCCCGTAAACTTTTGCCTGGGACAGCGCACGTCCTCGAAAACGTGAGGGAAGTGACGACTCCGTGGGCAACCATCTTCCGCGCTCTGGTGCCATAAGCGCGGCAACAGTGCATTATTACCCCCTTGACTTTTTGGCGTGTTATGAAACGCAGCCTTTTACACGGAGGGCGCTATGGCGATCATGACACTTGGCCAACAGATGAATACGGCACTGAGTTTTCTCACGGGTTCTCCGGCAGTAGTTTGTAAAGCTTTTCAAACCTTACCGACGGTACTTCGAGTTAATGAAGGCAATCCAGGAATCCTTACCGCAGTTCAGCACCCCGATCCTGCAGATGCAAACGGGAATTGGATTGCTTTTCGCGATCAAGTTGCCCCTCTTGTACGGAAAGAATTACAAAAACCCTTTGGGTCTGGCCTCTACTACGAGCAGTTTCAAAGTGCCTCTTTTCCACCAGAAGAGTTACACCTCGTGAGTATTGCCGATCTCTATGCTGCAGGCCTTATCGCACAATCGATAGCCAACGGTCATGTCGACTTCTTTCTCAGAAAAGTGGGTGCAGTGGTGGACAAACGTAATCGAGAATTTGGATTAAGCTATGGACGGGATCATTGGCGTCTTCTCCCGCTCATTGGTATTGCTGTTGGGCTCGGTACCGCCTTTGGGCTTGATGCTTTACTTGAGCATGGTTCCTTTTTCGCCAATCTTCCGGAGGCCACTTCCTTGAGGTTGCAAGGAGGGATTGCAGTTGCCGGAGGAGCTGTGGGTGGGATTAGCTTTGATCGTTTGAGTCGGCGGCAGCTAAACCGCATTCAAGCGCGAGATGAACGTTATCCTGACAGTGAAACCCTTATTCAATGGCGAAGAAAACTCGAGAGAGACAAACGTTTGCTGTCGTGAAGGTTGTCGATCATTGGGGCAATGCTATTTATTTGACTTTCCATGGATTCATCTATAAAGGACCCCGAACTTTGAGAAAGGCATCATGACAACCCCGCACAATCGCACAACTATCGCCCCGGCTCACCCAGTCGGGGCGTTTTTTTGCGCACATTTTTAAGGAGGCCCCGTGACCGAACGACTTTTAATGACCGAAAAGGAAATGGACGACGCGATGTACCGCATCGCGGCCCAGATTGTGGAGCACGGCACTGACGGTGTGGTGCTGATCGGCATCCGCACCCGCGGCGTTCCGCTGGCCAACTGGCTCGCGAAGAAAGTCGAACAGATTCAAAAGAAACCGATTCCCGTGGGGCAGCTGGATATCAATCTGTATCGCGACGATCTCTCCGAAGTCGGCGATCAGCCGATCGTGCAACGCACCGAACTCCCGTTCAAGCTCACGGGTCTCGGCATCATCTTGGTCGATGACGTGCTCTACACCGGCCGCACCATCCGTGCTGCCATGGACGCCATCATCGACTTCGGTCGGCCAAAATTCATTCGGCTGATGACCATGATCGACCGTGGCTGGCGGGAATTCCCGATTCAACCAGACTACGTCGGCAAACGTATCGACACCGAAGCCGATGACAATGTGAAGGTACAGCTTGCAGAAATGGATGGCGAAAATAAAGTCGTCATCCGAAAACAACTGCCCAAACAAAAACAATGAGACTCTCTACTCGACATCTTCTCTCTGTCCGCGATCTTACCGTCGCCGACGTTGAGCTTATCCTCAAAACCACCGATTCGCTGAAACAGGTTTCGGAGCGAGAGATCAAAAAAGTTCCGGCGCTTCGCGGTCGCACGGTCGTCAACTGCTTCTTCGAAGACTCGACCCGCACCCGGGTCTCCTTTGAACTCGCCGAAAAACGGCTATCCGCGGATACGCTCAACTTCTCGGTGTCTGGCAGCGCCATGGCCAAGAAGGGCGAAACCTTTGTCGATACGATCAAGAATATCGAAGCCATGAATCCCGATATCTTCGTCATTCGCGATGCACAATCCGGAGCGCCCTTCATCGCGTCGCAGATCGTCAAAGGACGCGTCATCAACGCCGGTGACGGTCTCCACGAACATCCGACCCAGGCCTTGCTCGATCTGTTTACGATTCAAGAAAAATGCGGCCGTCTCAAAGGCCTGCATGTCGGCATCGTCGGTGACATCGCCCATTCTCGCGTAGCGCGTTCCGACATGCTGCTGTTCACCAAAATGGGCATGAAGGTGACGGCCATTGGCCCCCAGACGCTTCTGCCCAGCAACATCGAAACCTACGGCGTTCAAACTGCGACATTTATCGACGACGTCATTGAAGACCTCGACGTGCTGATGGCACTCCGCATTCAGCGCGAACGCATGGACGAACATCTTTTCCCAAGTCTCCGCGAATACGCCACGTATTTCGGCGTC
Organism: Deltaproteobacteria bacterium; assembly: GCA_016202335.1. Lineage (GTDB taxonomy): Bacteria > UBA10199 > UBA10199 > 2-02-FULL-44-16 > 2-02-FULL-44-16 > JACQOX01. Next base: position 60 of record JACQOX010000127.1, on the reverse strand, counting down.
AATCAGGCATTGCTGAGCCACGGAAAAGACAACCTCATCGTCATGCACCCCGGTCCCGTC
>JACQOX010000126.1 GCA_016202335.1 Deltaproteobacteria bacterium | reverse complement strand
ATCACTGGAACACCCTGATGCAACATCCGATTTTGAACGCGTTGATGGAGCCAGACGGAGTTGGCTCGATTATCAGATAAACAATAATCGTTCGTTGAAGGACTTGTCGTACATCCTCGTTCAAAATCCTGAGTGGCGAAAGCAACTCCTTCGTCCTTTTTGGGTAACCCCTCCCAACCACCAACCACCACTGACACTGCATGAAGCGCAGGACATTGCAGTCGCTGTATGGAAGGCCAAAGACCAATATAGATGGTTGTTCGAGGATACGGACGCAGAAGTAGCAGTGCGATTTCCTGAGGTGGCGCTTGTTGGGGTGCATGCGAAATATGAAAGGTGGAATGGCGATGATGCTCGTCGCAGCGGTCCAAAATATCCCGGCAGAGCAGGGCTTCTCGTCATTCATGAACTTTTCGGTCCTCGATCTGGACCCGAACGCGGGGAAAATGCATTCGATCTTGAATTTTATGAAAGATACCGTCCAGATATTCTCGAAAAACTGGGACAAGAAATGCATTCAGGGATGACGTTTTGGCGCTATCTCACGGGCTTCGACCGCCCCTGGGAAGTCACGGATCCCAACTCCTGGGCGAATTTCGACCCCATCGATCGCCTGCGGATGATGGTGCCAGAGGCGTTTGTGGTGAAGAAAGAAGAGCTTGAAAGATTCAAACAGCAATTACCAATCGCTTTGAGGGTACACGAAGACGATACAGTAAAAGAAATTTTTGGGGGCATGCTCAAGGCCAACAACCTTTTCCCAGAATTAGCAGCTCTCCCATTTTTTTGTTATGCCACGTTCTCGGAAATAGCCAAGGCTCTCTCACAAGACGACATTCTTTTTTGGGTCAATGACGGTCGTCGAGTTTATTCTGCGATATATGATTCTCATTTTTCGGATCCTCAAAAGGTAAAGGAAGGACTCGATATTTTAATTGAAGAACACACCACGCCTCGATACATTGCTCATCTTCGCGCGCTCCTTAAAAAGCCGAAAAAAGGAGATTCTAGTCTGACATTGGCCGAAGTTTTTACCGGAACAAAGAAGCCCTGGCTGCCAGAACTTGAGGCTGCGCCAGCGGGCGCTCCTTCCCCTGTGGAAACCGAGCGAAAATATGGCCTGGAAGAACATCGATCTGTGGCTAAGGTGTATGCTGATAAACTTACATCGCCAGATCCCATTGCCTACAAATCGCCAAGCGCTGTTCTCGATTTTCGACTGAAATATCGCATCTACAGCAACCCCAAGCTCATGAAACTTGGCGAGCTGATGGTTAACAACAACGGCGACAGTCGGTCGACGCCGTTTTCGCCATATCTGAAGAGGGCGTTGGATTTTTTACGCAATGACCTCTTTGAACGGACACAAGTTTTTTCGCTGCAAGATGTTCAGGATGCAGCGGTAAAAGCTTTTGAGATGTACCAGCGCCAGCTGGGAGACAGCGGTGAATGGTATAAAATGGATGAACTGGTCGAGGCCAGGTTTCCCGAAGCAGCTAAAATAGGTCTGCTCCAGATGGGAATTCTTACACCCTACGTCATTTCCACTTTCGCAGATCGCATCGAATTCCAGAAGACGAATGGAGAAATTGCTGCGCTGATAGCCGTGACACAGCATCGTCTCCCGCCGATACCACATTTGAACGCAGAGGGGTGGATTGATTTCTATGCGACGCACCGCGAGACGATTCTGACAACTCTCGGTGAAGAACTGTATTCTGGTATGACGCGCGCCCGCTGGCTCACCGGCATGGACGAGCCGTGGAAGCCGCTGCCCAAGACATGGGACGAGCTTCCATCGGATGTGCGCGCTCGATTGCAAAATCCGACCCTGCCGGTCGCTGAGATACGAACGCAATCCCAGAGCCAAGTTCTGATTCCCGCCAATCTTATCATGCGCGGAAGCGCTGGCGGAATCGGCAGCCCGTCGACGACCGGCGGTATTTCATCCTTCGACATGGGAGCGATGACATATCTTCATCCAATGGGGATGACTTCGCTGCCGATGATGCCCATGATGATGCCGAGGGTTGGGTTGTTTTAGCTCAGTAAGTTTCAGGTGTTGCTTTTTGCTTAGCGCTAAGTATAATAAGAACCATGAATAAGCGGCAGATTGCTAAAATATTGGGTTCCCGAGGTGGTCGAAGCCGGGCGAAGCGACTTTCTTCAGAAGCAAAAAAGAACATTGCTTCGCTCGGAGGGCAAGCGCGCGCTGAATCCATTCAAGCCAAAAAAAGAATTTTGAGAAACTTCCTCTACCTGGATGCTGTTTTACGCCTACGTGGAAAACAAAAAAAAGTGATTCAAAGCAATCAGGTGAAAAAGCGACTCCCGGGGATTTATGAAAACGACTGATTATCTCAAAGAGGTTCAGGGCATTGTTGAGGAGCTTGAAAAACTTCATTTCAAACCGATCCTTGTCGGTGGAATGGCGCTCGTTATTCTCGGATCACAACGGGTGACGCAAGATTTCGATTTTTTGATTTCGCATCCCGGCGATAAACTCGAAACATTAGTAGAAGTATTTTACCGACGGGGCATGCAACTTGCTTCGCGGGTAAGCAAGGTGGGCGAAATTATTGGTACAATTGATAGCCAGCGCGTAGCGGCGATTCGATTGCGCATCGATGCACCATCGAGCGTCTATTTTTTTAATCCCAAAACTGGTCTTCGCATTGATCTTCTCTTCGATTTCCCGATGACGGCGAAGAAACTTGAAGAAAACGCTCGAAAAATGAAAATAGATTCTTCCACATTTTACATTGCTTCGGAAGAAGACCTTCTTCAGCTCAAAGAAATGGCTGCATCAGCTCGCAATTCTCCGAGTGACCTCCAAGATCTCGATTTTTTGAAGAAGCGGAAAAAATAAGCTTACGACAATCCCCGGAGTTCCGACGCCTTGGTCACGCGATTGATGGCCACGACAAAGGCGGCGATGCGCATGCTGACGTTGTATTCCAGCGAGGCTTTGTGGATCGAGTGGAAAGATTCGGTCATGTAGCGTTTGAGTTCCTTTTGGATGCGGTCCCGCGTCCAGTAATATCCCAAGCGATTTTGCACCCACTCCAGATAGGAAACCGTGACGCCACCGGCGTT
>JACQOX010000125.1 GCA_016202335.1 Deltaproteobacteria bacterium | reverse complement strand
GATCCAGAGAAATTTACGCTGACGGTGTACCTCACGCGCCTCATGTTCCCGTACATTTTTCTCATCAGCCTGGTGGCGCTCACCATGGGCATTTTGAACTCGCTCAAAAAATTCGCAGCACCGGCAGCCACACCCATTCTTTTGAACCTGGGGATCATCTTTGGAGCTTTGGTCCTCAGCCGATTTTTTGAGATTCCAGCCGTAGGAGTTGCCTGCGGTGTGCTCGTGGGAGGCATCTTGCAGTTGGCGCTGGAAATCCCGCCGCTTATCAAGGAAGGCATGCTTCCGCGGATTTCTTTTCAGCCGAAGCATCCGGCGCTGAAGAGCCTCCTGCTGATGATGATCCCATCAGCGTTTGGAGCTGCTGTCTATCAGATCAACGTCCTCATCGTGACATTTTTTGCCTCATTTCTTCCGGCGGGAAGCGTGTCGTATCTGTGGTACGCCGACCGCATTTCCGAATTTCCTCTGGGTATTTTTGCGATCTCGGTTGCGACGGCCTCGCTGCCGACGCTTTCGGAACACGCCGCAGAGAAAGACATGACGGCGTTTAAAGAGACGATGAATTATAGTTTAAGGCTGGCGTTTCTGATTTCGATTCCTGCTGCAGTGGGATTGTATCTGCTGTCTGAACCCATTGTCCGCGTGCTCTTTGAACGTGGGCAATTCGATGCCGTGACCTCCACTGCTACCGCTGGAGCGCTCGCCATCTTTGCGCTGAAGATTCCGTTTGTCGCCGGCGTGCGCAATTTGGCACCAGGATTCTTCGCGCTCCGCGACACCAAGACTCCGGTGATGGTCTCCGCGCTTGATATGGGCGTCAACATCATCGCTGCTCTTTTATTGATGGGACCCATGTTGCATCGCGGATTGGCCTTAGCGCTCGTGATTTCCGCCAGCGCCAATTTTCTCTGTTTGTTGGTACTGTTTCGTCGAAAAGTGGGGCCCATCGGCGGCCGAAAACTGCTACATTCTATTTCCAGAACAGTTCTCGCTTCTGCCTTTATGGCCGGTGGACTTTTGGTGGTGGAAACTCTGGTCCCGCTCAAAATGATGTCAAAATGGGCGTTAGCAGGATTTTTGTTTCCTCAGATCGGACTTGCGGTGATCATCTTTGTATTCGTCATCCGCGTCCTCAATCCCCACGAATATCGTGCGCTGATGCACATGGTCCGCTTGCGGCGCGCTCGAAGTTCCGCGTGTTGTAAGTAGGGGCACGTTGCAACGTGCCCCTACTTATGTTTTCTGCTTCGCCTCATCCCACAGCTGATTCCATTCTTCAGGCGATAAAGATTTGAGCGTTCGATTTTGGCGGGTGGCTTCTTCTTCCATCCACTTGAAGCGATTCTCAAAGCGTTCGGTGGCGCGGCGCAGGCTGCCTTCCGGGTCGAGTTCCAGAAAACGCCCGCAGTTGGCGAGCGTAAAGAGAAGATCGCCGTATTCGTGGTCGATGGCCGCTTTGTCTTTCTGCTCGCGGGCTTCATAGAGTTCCCGCGTTTCTTCTTCGACTTTTTCCAGGATACCTTCGGCGTCACTCCAATCAAATCCTACGCGCGACGTCTTTTCGCCGATGCGATAGGCCTTGAGCAGGGCAGGGAGCGCTTTGGGAACGCCGCCCAACACGGATTTCTTGCCTTCGGCCTGTTTCAGGTGTTCCCATTGTTTGAGCACTTCTTCGCTATCTGCAACTTTCGTGTCGCCAAAAACGTGGGGATGGCGGTGGATGAGTTTCTTCGAAATGGCGTCGATGACCTCATCGATCGAAAACCGTTTTTCTTCGGTCGCCATCTGAGCATAAAATAAAACCTGCAAGAGTAGATCGCCAAGCTCTTCGCACAGACCAGGGAAGTCCTCGCGATCGATGGCTTCCACGACTTCGTGAGCTTCTTCAAGCGTGTGCGGCGTGATGGTGCGATACGTCTGTTCGCGGTCCCACGGGCAACCGTCGGGGGAACGCAGTTTCGCCATGATGGCGACCAAGTCTTCAAACTTTTTTCCGGTGAGAGTCATTGACTGTGTATAAAGAGGATGGGCCATGAAGCCAACTATTTCTTGAGGCCCGTTAAATAGGTTGACAGGTCTTTGTGATATGACTATTATAGTCATGTTAATGGAGGTGTTGTGAAAAAAGCCGCTGTCAGCGAACTCAAAGCAAGTCTGAGTGAATACCTCAGCAAAGTGAAAAAGGGTGAAGAGATCATCGTGACTGATCGGGGAAATCCCATTGCCCGTTTGATTCCTTTTCGAACTCAAGGTCCCTATGCGACTGAACGAGAACAACTTGCAAAGGAAGGTGTTCTTGAGCTTGGAACTGGGAAGCTTTCTCCTGAACTTTTAAAGCCATCTCCAGTTGAAGACCCTCAAGGACTTTTACTCAAAGCTCTGCTTGAAGAGCGTGAGGAGGGTTGGTGAGATACTGGGATTCTTCGGCACTTGTTCCTCTTATCGTACGTGAACCTGCTTCGCTCACGCTCGAACGACTTCTTCGGCAAAACTCCTTCATTGTATCGTGCTGGATGACTTCTCTCGAATGTTGGTCCGCGCTTGTACGAAAAAAAAGAGATGAAGTATTGACGGAAGAAAAGCTTGAACGCGCCAAGGAAAGGCTCGATGGTTTTACTCAAGCGATGGATATTGTCCCTCCCACCCAAAGGTTAAAGCAGGTGGCGATGAGGCTTTTATCGGTTCACACTCTTCGCGCGGGAGATGCCGTTCAACTTGCTTCAGCTTTGATGTGGTGCCACGATCACCCCAAAGATGCAGAGTTTGTGACCCTTGATGCGAGACTTCGATCAGCTGCCTTGGCTGAAGGTTTTCGCGTTGTACCGTCCCTTTAAAAAATCCCATTGCCCCATGTGACCCCCTGCGTTAAGCTCTAACCATATGGTTTTCCTTAAAAGATTTTACGTCAGCACCTCGGCTGAAACCGACCTGATCCCGATTACCCACGACATCCGCTATGCGCTTCGCGATGCCGGTATCAATGAAGGTTTGGCGAGCGTCGTGGTCACTGAATCTGGGGCAGGTATTACGCTGAGCGAAAATCTCCCGGCGGTTTTGGATGAACTTCGCCGCGCGTTAGAACTTTTCCCGGGGGAAGGAGTTCACGCCTTGACGCGGAAAAAAGAAGCGCTCGCGGTGGGGCCGCGCGTCAAAGCGGCTATGTTGGGACGCATGCTTTCCATTCCCTTTACGGCTAAGGAATTGCTCATCAGTCAGCACGAAGATGTTTTCCTGATCGATTTTGAATCCACTCCCAAGCGGCGAGAAGTGGTCATCCAAATCATGGGTGATAAACCTGCGACACCTCCACCAGGGCCTCAGGGAGGACGATAAGTCACCATGCATAAACACAAGCGCAGTCACGAAAATAAAATTATTCATCTCACGTTTGAAGACAACAATCTGGCCCGCGATTTGTTTGGGTCGGAAGACAGACACCTTCGTTCGCTTGAAAAAATGCTCGGCATCGATATCCACGTCCGGGGGTCGGATTTACGCATCGAAGGCCCGCACAAGGACGCTCAACAGGGTGAGAAGATTCTGAGTATGCTGTATCAGATGCTCAGGCAGGGCAATCCCCTCATGGGTTCGGAAATCGAAAACGCCCTGAAACTGCTGTCACGTGATCGTCACGCCAACATTGAAAATATTTTTTCGGAAACCATTTTTTTCCCTGCCAAGCGCAAAGCGTTGGTGCCGCGGACGATTTCCCAGAAACGCTATCTCGATTTGATCCGCACCCATGATGTGGTGTTTTCCATCGGGCCGGCAGGTACGGGGAAAACCTATCTGGCCGTGGCCATGGCGGTGACGTCATTGCTTCGGAAAGAAGTCAAGCGCATCATTTTGGCTCGTCCGGCAGTTGAGGCTGGGGAAAAACTTGGATTTCTTCCGGGAGATCTTCAGGAAAAAATCAATCCCTATCTCCGTCCGCTTTACGATGCCCTGTACGACATGCTTGAGCCGGAGCGCGTGACCATGTTGATGGAAGAGGATGTCATCGAAGTTGCGCCCTTGGCCTTTATGCGCGGAAGGACTTTGCATGAATCCTTCATTATTCTCGATGAGGCGCAGAATTGCAGCTATCATCAAATGAAAATGTGTCTGACCCGTATGGGGATGAACTCCAAAATGGTGGTCACCGGCGATATCACACAGGTCGATCTCCCGAGCGGTATGCCTTCGGGCCTCGTCGAGGCCTGCCGTATTTTGGAGGGAGAAGAGGGTGTTGGCTTTCACCGCTTTACAGACAAAGACGTCATACGCCATCCGCTGGTACAGCGCATCGTGACGGCCTACGAAAGGGATGAAAACCATGAAGAATAAAGTGATCGCGATGGTCTATCGCTTTTTGAATTATTTTCGCCTGACGAATTTTGTGGATCCACCTGTGGTCTTGCAATCGAAACGGGTATTTTGGTCGGCCATTTTCTTGCTGAGTCTTGTGGCTACATTGATCACATCGTTTTCTTTTCATCGGCTTCCTAAATCACCGCTTCTTGGCACCATCGCTGCGAGCGATCTCAAGGCAGATCGTGATTATGACATCGTGGATGACGAAGCCACGAGTGCAGTGAAGGAAGATGTTCGCCGGTCCATTCTGCCTGTATATCACTTTGACCAGCAGATCGCGGCAGACATCGCCAATCGGGTTGAGCTGGCATTTGAGGAAGCGCGCCAAATCGTTCTGCGCGATTCCGCAAAGAAAAATGAGATCCGCAAAGACTTGAACCAGATGCGCCACCAGTTTGAGGAAAATCTCGGTGTGCAGGTGACCAATGTTGAATGGGAGGCCTTGGTTCAAGAGCGATTTTCCATTCGACTGGCAAAGTTCATCTCCAATGCGGTCCTAAGCGCCATGAAACTGCCGATCGTAGAATCGCCGAGCATCTTGGAAGTCGACCGCGAACGCGGAATTCTGGTGGTGCGATCCAAAATCATTGATGGACGACGGGTGTCTGGCCAAGAAACCAAGGTCGAAAACATCTCAACCGTTCCGATTTTGGAAACGGTGCGGGACCGGGTGACGCGGATGGCGATTCCTCCATATACGGTGAGTCGTATTCAGCATCGGGCGCCGGTTCTTGATCTCGTCGCAAACCTCATCGCCCCGAATTGTTTTTTTGACCATCGCGCCACGGAAGAGCGGCAGATGAAGGCCGTAACAACTGTAAAAGACGTGGTGATCCGGGTTGCGGCTGGAGAAATGATCATCCGGGATGGTTCACGGTTCGAACCATGGCATCTCAAGGTGATTAAAGGAATGCAGAAAGACAAGGAAGGATGGATCGCCTACTTTCGCTTGGCTGGTTCTTTCATCGTCATCTTTTTTGCGATCATTCTTCCTTTTTATTTTTCGAGCCGATTTCTCCGACGTTTTCGGCCGACGTATGGTGATTATCTCTTGATGGTGACGATTGGTATTGTCACTTTGGTGCTGCTTCGCATTTCTTTGTCCGTCAGCAATGCCATTCAACAGTCACTCATCGTGACGTTGCCCGATCGTGCCCTCATGAATGCGGTGCCTTTTGCGGCTGGGGCCATGCTGGTTCGCCTCCTTCTCACTTCCGAAGCAGCCCTGATGTTTTCTGTTCCCTTCGCCATCTGTTGTGGCCTTTTCCCTGAGACAGGACTCCGATTTACGGCCTTTGCACTGCTCAGTCAGTTTGCGGCGATCGCGGCTTCATCACGGATTGACCGTCGGACGCTGATCTTTCGTGTGGGGCTTATCGTGGGGATTGTCGGCGCGGCGATTCTCATGAGTATGAAACTGATCAGCCAGTCTTCTCTGGGAGAAGTCCATTCGTGGGGTGGACTCTTCAGCCACGCCATTTTGGGATTCTGTGGCGGTATGACGACGGCGTTTGTCGTGATGATTGCGCTTCCGGTGATCGAATCGCTGACCGGATATGTGACCGAAATCAAACTCCTTGAACTTGCGAATTTGAATCATCCCTTGCTCCGCGAACTCGTTGTGCGGGCTCCGGGGACCTATCATCACTCGCACCTCGTGGGCATCCTGTCAGAAGCAGCAGCTGAAGCCATCGGAGCAAATGCATTGCTCGTCCGGGTTGGAGCTTATTATCACGACATCGGGAAGATTAAAAAACCCAGTTACTTTATTGAAAATAGCACCGAGGAAAATCGACATGAAAAGTTGACGCCACACATGTCGGCGATGATCGTGGGCAGCCATGTAAAAGAAGGGATGGAAATGGCCACCAAGGCCGGACTTCCCAAGGCCATTGTGGACATGATTCCAGAGCATCATGGCACGCGGATGATCGGGTTCTTCTTTGAAAAGGCAAAATCTCAATTGGATCCTGAAATGGAAAAAGTGGCGGCTTCAGATTACCGATATCCTGGGCCAAAACCTCAAAGCCGTGAAACAGCCATCATGATGTTGGCAGATATTACAGAAGCTGCCGTTCGGGCGCTCAAGGAAAAGACGAGCGTTCGCATTCAACAGACCGTCGACCGTGCGATCAATGACGTTTTCACCGAAGCGCAGCTTGATGAGTCAGATCTGACGCTCAAGGATTTAAACGAGATCGGCAAGGCTTTTGTGCGCATCCTTATGGGAATTTACCACCAGCGGATCGAATACCCACGCGATCGCGAAGCTCCCACGGTCGCTCGAACCGAGATCAATGTGGTCAACGAGGACACCGGTGTCATTCATCATTAAGCATTTTAAAAAAATTGGAAAGAAGGGGGTCAGTGTTGCTCTGGTCGATGATCGCACGATCTCCCGCCTTTCCGGACAGTATCGCGGAAAACGGCATGCGACCGATGTTTTAACCTTTTTGGATCCCGCTGAAATTGTCATTTCTCTGGACACCGCCAGGCGTCAGGCGAAGGAAAGAGGCGTTTCACTTCGTGAAGAGATATTATTGCTTGTCCTTCATGGCCACTTGCATCTTCAAGGATTTGATGATGAGGATGCCGCCTCGTGGCCAAAAATGAAAAAGGCTGAATTTGAAGGGATGATGAGCATCCTCGGTTAGGAACCACATGAAAGAGATCCAAGAAAAATTAACGCTTCTTCAGGGACGCGTCAAAGAAACGGCGCGGCTTTTGGGTATCGAAGGGAAGCTCACACGTATTCAGGAAATCGATGCGCTCGCCCACGCGCCGGATTTTTGGAACGACCAAAAACGAGCCCAGGCGCTCTCGAAAGAGCGGGAAAGTTTAAAGGCCATCGTCGATCAGGTGAGAGCGCAAGAATCGGTGTTGGAAGACGTGAAAGCTACACTCGAACTCCTCCGCGAAGAATCCGCTCCAGAGCTGGAAGAAGAAGCCGCAAAAAATCTGCATGCGGTGGAGTCAGCGCTCGAGGCCATGGATTTTCAGCGCATGCTGTCAGGCGAGAACGACAAGTGCGGAGCGATCCTCACCATCAATGCCGGCGCGGGTGGCACGGAAGCCTGCGACTGGGCGGCAATCCTCCTACGCATGTATCTGCGATGGGCCGATATGCGGGGCTACAAAGCTGAAATCGTCGACTTCACCGAAGGCGATGGCGCGGGGTATCGCAGCGCCACGGTGACGATCTCTGGCGATTATGCCTACGGCTACCTCAAGGCTGAAAACGGTGTGCATCGTCTGGTCCGCATTTCACCGTTCGACGCCAACAAGCGTCGTCACACGTCCTTTGCGTCGGTCTATGCGATTTCGGACGTTCAAGATGACATTGAAATCGAAGTCAAACCCGAAGACCTTCGTGTCGATACGTTCCGTTCTGGTGGCGCCGGGGGCCAGAAGGTGAATAAGACCGATTCCGCAGTGCGGTTTACGCACTTGCCGACCGGGATTGTCGTTGCCTGTCAGACGGAACGCAGCCAACATCAAAACCGTGCAACCGCCATGCGCCTTCTCAAAGCGAAACTCTACGACTTGGAAATGGAAAAGAAGCGCAAGGAGCAGGACGCCATTGAAAAAAGCAAAAAACGGATCGAATGGGGATCCCAGATTCGTTCCTATGTCATGCAGCCCTATCAGCTCATCAAAGACCACCGCACGGGCTTTGAGACCGGAAATATCCAGGCCGTGATGGACGGCGATCTCGATGCCTTCATGAAAAAGTTTTTGCTGTCGGGTGAATAGTGCAGCGTGTTTTAATCATTTAGCCATCTTGGCAAGATGATTTCGGTTTCTTCAACGTTTAGAAAATCACGTTGGATGGTGTGCAGGTTTTGAATGTACAGATGAAAATCTTCGGCACGAGCATCGCCCCACCAGTGATCCACGGCAGATTGGAAACGTTCTACAAGGTGTTTGGGATTTACAAGGTCAGATTTAATGAGCGCCCGTATATCGTCAACATCCTGAGCGCGAAATGGTTTTAATTTGGTCACGACAACATCAATAATATCTAGAGCAAAAACCGAGAAGTGCGTCAGTTGCTGATTAAGAGTATCTACGGGATGAAATACAGGATTGCGGGGGAAAAATGGGATATTACGATTGACGAGGTCTAAGTAAAACAGGTGGCGTTTTGCGAGCCGGCTTCCTTTGCCGGCCAATTTATGCAGATTTTCGATTTCATCCGCGGAAAATGTTTCTAATTTGAGAACGTCCGTGTCTTTTGTTCCGCGAATGTAGGGTCCTTGAAGAAAGAGTGCTGTACTGCCAATAGTATACAGAGAGAGGATTTTTGTTTGTTGTGGTTTCCATATGCGATCTAAATCAAGGAAAAAATCTTCAATCATTTTTTTCGGTCTCCACAAGTGTTTTTAAAAAGTCTTTTTCGGTGATGCGGGTTACTATTTTCCATTTTCTGGCCAGCTCGTCTCGAGATGTTTTGATTTCTTCCAGTGTTTTTTGAGAAGAAATATCAGCATCAAGAATATCTTCTGGCACCTCATGACCCAGTACCGCAAACACTGAAGGAGGTATGCTCAACCGTGGTTCTAATACGACTTTTGCTTTTCGGTAGCGCAAAGACACCTCGCGTGGCAGATAAACCTCGAGGCGTTTATTGATGCTTCTCAAAATTCCTTCGATAATCCAATACAATCTGTTTTCGAGATGAAATTCACGCAGTTGTTTTTCAATTCGATCAAATTGAACTTGTTTTATGTGATTCACTATGACTGGTCCCAAGCTTATAAGCAGTCGTGAAGAGGCTCCATGGATGATTGTTTCAGAAATAACTTGATATACTTTTTCCAGTTGTTCTGATGGGAGCATATCCGGATGTTCTTTCAATTGTGAACCAAGGCGAGCAACTGCATTTTGGAGTTTGATTTCAATGTTTTCTTTTGGAAATTGAACGAAATAACCAAGAGGAAGATTGAAAAGTTTCATGGCGTTAATAAGCTGCTCAGCAGAAAGTTCTCCTTTCCCCTGTTCGATTTCTGAAAGGCGAGATTGTGAAATCCCAAGTTTTTGAGCGAGTTCTAATTG
>JACQOX010000124.1 GCA_016202335.1 Deltaproteobacteria bacterium | reverse complement strand
GTGGCTCCATCGCAGACGCTCACCAATCATGAATTCCACATGCTCCGCGAAGTGGCCATCCGGACGATTCGCCATCTGGGCATCGTCGGCGAATGCAATATTCAATACGCTCTCGATCCGGTGTCTGATCGCTATCGCGTCATCGAAGTCAACGCCCGCCTGTCACGCAGTTCGGCGCTGGCCTCCAAGGCAACGGGCTATCCGCTGGCGTTTGTCGCGGCCAAGCTCGCGCTCGGGTATTCCTTGCTCGACATTCCGAATGCCATGACGGGCTGCACGCAGGCCTGCTTTGAGCCGGCGCTCGATTATGTGGTGGTGAAGATACCGCGCTGGGATTTGGGGAAATTTAAGCTTGCTTCACGACGCATTGGATCGAGCATGAAATCGGTCGGCGAAGTCATGGCCATCGGACGAAAATTTGAAGAAGCGCTGCAAAAGGGTTTGCGCATGTGCGAGATCGGCGTCGACGGTCTGGCGGCAACGTCGTCGATTATTTTTGAAGATCTCGAACAAGAAATTCAGGAACCCACTGATCAGCGCGTGTTCGCGCTGTACGAAGGTCTTCGCCAGGGCATCAGCATTGATCGACTTTACACACTCACGAAGATCGACAAATGGTTTTTATATAAGCTTCAGCACATCGCTGACATTGAGCAGACATTGCGTACATCTTCGTTGTCCAAAGAAATGCTTTGCGAAGCCAAAGAATATGGTTTTTCGGATAAACAGATCGCTGCGTTGATCCAAAAAAGTGAATGGGATGTCCGCCAGGAACGCAAGAATTTTGGTGTCTCTGCGGTCGTCAAGCAGATCGACACGCTGGCTGCGGAATATCCGGTCAAAACCAATTATCTCTATCGCAGCTACAACGGGCGTGAGAACGATGTTTCCGAACCCATGGAAAACGCAGTCATGGTGCTTGGTTCCGGGGTTTATCGCATCGGCAGTTCCGTGGAATTCGATTGGTGCTCGGTGAATGCGGTGAAATCGCTGCGCCAGCTCGGATACAAAATCATCTTGGTGAACTGTAATCCCGAAACCGTGTCCACGGATTACGACGAGTGCGATCGCCTGTACTTTGAAGAACTCACATTTGAAACCGTGCTCGATATCTATGAACAGGAAAAACCCTTGGGGATTGTTCTCTCCGTGGGCGGCCAAGTGGCGAATAATCTGGCGATGAAGCTCGCGAAGGCGGGAGTAAACATCCTGGGCACCACCGCGGATTCGATCGACCGTGCAGAAAATCGGCACAAGTTCTCCCAGCTTTTGGACACGCTGGAGATTTCGCAACCAAAATGGAGTGAAGTGACGTCCCTCGCTGCGGCAAAGCAATTTGCTGCGGATGTTGGCTATCCTGTGCTGGTGCGGCCGTCCTATGTTTTGTCCGGAGCGGCGATGGCGGTTGCGACCGGCGAACATCAATTGGATCTGTTTCTTTCCAACGCGGCCAATGTTTCTCCGGATTATCCGGTGGTCGTCAGCAAATACATCCTGGGAGCCAAGGAAATCGAAATCGACGCCGTGGCTAAAGAAGGTCAGCTCATCGCTTATGTCATTTCGGAACACGTTGAAAATGCGGGTGTGCATTCCGGGGATGCGACGATCGTGGTTCCGCCGCAGCGCATGTACATGGAGACGCTGCGTAAGATCAAACACATCGGGCAGGCGGTCGCAAAGGGCCTCTCCATCAATGGTCCCTTCAACATGCAATTTCTGGCCAAGGACAACGACGTCAGCGTCATTGAGTGCAATCTGCGTGCGTCGCGCAGCTTTCCGTTTGTTTCCAAGGTGTGTCGCACCAATCTGATCGATCTCGCCGTAAAAGTCATGATGAACAAGCCTCTGCCGCCGATTCAATTGAAACCGTTTAATTTAGATTACGTCGGGGTGAAGGCTCCTCATTTTTCATTTACCCGTTTGGTCGGTGCTGATCCGACGCTCTCCGTGGAAATGGCTTCGACCGGCGAAGTGGGATGCATTGGCGACGATTTTGAAGAAGCGTTTTTGAAGTCGCTGCTTTCCGTGGGCTATCGATTTCCGCTGAAGAGCATCTTGCTTTCCACGGGAACCGAAGCGGAGAAGATCGATTTCTTGCCCCACGCGCAGATGCTCAAAAAAATGGGCATTACGATGTATGCCACGCCAGGGACCGTGGCTTTTTATCAGCAACACGGCATTGCGATGTCGCCGGTGTCGTGGTCGGGGGCAGAGCCGGGTGCCAACGCTGTGGAGGTGATTCGTGCCCGTAAGGTCGATCTCGTCATCAACATCCCCAAAAACTTCCAACGCGACGAACTCACGAATGGCTATCACGTTCGCCGTACGGCCGCAGATTTTGGCGTGCCACTGATGACCAACCTCCAACTCGCCAAACGCTTCGTAGAAGCCATTTCCGCCAAGGGAATGGATGATTTAGCGATTAAGCCTTGGCAAGATTACCAAACGCTATAGGCAACTTTTCCGGAATTCCGCCGATAATACTCTAGAGGCGGAACACTTATGTCCTTTGGTGGTATTCAAAGCTATTTGGGCCTGCAGAGCATGGGGATGTCGCCCTCAGCCGTTCGTTCGCCATTGCCACTGCCAACTCATCCAAATCATGTCCTGGCGGTGCCTCCTGGAAATACGCTGGTGGCACAGTTGCCATTCGCTATTGGTTTATCTCGTTTTCGGCAAAGCGTTGTCTCAGAACACCCCGTTTCTCTGGTGATCGATAGCAGTAGCGCCACGATCGAAGGGGGTGCGATTGCTTTTGGACTTCTTCAACGGTCTTTTCCTCAATCGGCTGACATCAGCATTGTTTTCCCTAAAGACTGCTCGCGCAGCTTTCTGCAGTGGAGCTATGAGCGGACGAAGGTGGACGTGGCAAACAATCAAGGTCTTTTTGCGCTCCTCCTCAAAACGCACAGGGCCATTGTGGCAGATCCATTTTCTGAATGTTCGGAAGAAACAAAAGAACAACTGCGTGATGTCAACTATCGTGCACAGAAATTAATGACACATTTTATGAACGTCCTCAAACAATGGGAATGGGGCTATCAGCATCAAGTACATTATGGTCCAATGCGCATCTCAAGTGCTTTGGATAAGTCCATTCATGATGCCAAGCGCAGGGTGAATATCTGGATGTTTGTGCAGAAAGCGGCGCAAACTTTATTGGAGGGAGGGCTGCTTTTGCCGACGCACGCGGAGATTTTTGAACGCGCTTTGGCGGGGCATAACAATCGCGTAGGGAATGCCTTTCAGGAAGGAATTGATTTGGCCAAGGATGAGCTGGATCGTTTTGGTCATGAAGTGGTGGTTGAAGAAGATGCAGAGGGCATAAGAGATCAGATGTTTTTTAAGACCGATGAAATCGCGAAAAATTTGGCCCTCATGGATATCATGGCAAATCTCGTCACCAATGCTGCGCGGTATTATGGTGAGGGGATTGAAAGAGAAAATATCGCCAAGCTTGGCCGTGAAAAATTTCGCGAAGGTCGAAAGGTGCTGGCTGAAAGTAATGGCCATGGCTTGGAAAATGTCATTAAAAGTCTCAACCAGCATGGCTGGGGAGCGTTGTGGGTCAAGAGTTCGCCGCCAGATGAAACCGATCCCTCCAAACCAAAAATACGTGTTTCTTCGAACGTTCTCCGTGATGGGTCGCTTGAAATAACCGTTGCGGACAAAGCCACCCAATTTCTTTTTGTCATCCCCGTGCATGAAATTGCCTGGACCGATTCGAAATCTTTCCCAGCTGAATCAACAATAATGCGCTATGCAAGTTACATGGACGCCGGATTTTTGATACCCCACGCCTCACTTAGCGCATTTTTACCAGAGCTCGACCGTTCGCCATTTTCTGAAATGCTGTGGGACGCCATTACCCAAGGTCGGCCGTTACATTCTCAGAGAGTTCGCACCGCGTTGCCTCGCATCAAGAGTACATCCGAGGGAAAATGACGATGACGCGATTTCTTCTGCCACCGAGTATGAGTCCCATCATCTCAGCAACAACTTCACTTACGACCACGTCCGCTCTTCCGGAGTCTCTCCAATTAGCGCATGAGCTTGGGGAAATCCCCCGTAACATGACCTTTCAAGGCTGGGGTCACTTTCCCGCGTTTTCATATATAGCGCCGTATGAGCGTATGGAGAACATCCCTGCGCCATGGACGATTGCGCGCTTTGCTCAGGATGCATCAGCATTTTTGAAGGCTGAAACGATTATTTCCAGGGAAAATCGAGCTATGACCACATTGGGAGCGGTGGGGACAGGAATCAGCGCTGGGTTATTAATGACTGGCCCAGGACTTTTATCAGTGATTGGCTTGGGGGGAATGCTCGTGTCAGGAATGAGTCTGCTGCTTGGTGCGAAATGCCTTGTTTCGGATTATTGGAATAACGATAAACGCCTTTGGCGTAGCATCGATGCTGCAAAAGAAATGCTTCAGTTGGGCCGCCTGGAGGAAGCGAGGAATGCGCTCGCTCCGTTCAGGGATTTCATGCCCGGTTGGGGCGGTGCTCAGGCCTATCATAATTGGACTGGCCAGCGCGCAGCGCTTCAGCTTGCTCATTGTTTTCAGTTGTCTGGCATGGAAACAGAAGCTTTGGCGCTTTTTAAAAAAGAAGCCGCTGAAAAAGATTCCATTTATTTTGATGAATATTTTTCCAGCCAGCAAAGAGTTTTGCGCACGTATTTTCGCTTGATGCGATTTGCTGATGCGAGGCAGCAAGTAGAGGAGATGGCGGAGTACCTCGAAGGACGTGATGTCAGCCGAGCGCAGAGAGTTGAGGTGCAATCCTGGAAAGAACTGATCGATCGATGGCAGCATTGGGAGGAACACCGAGCGGGGATTGTCAATGGCGTAGGACCGCATGACAATGGACTTTTGCAGGAGATGGGCCAAATTCGGAAAATGTTTGATGAGGTGAGGGCATCGGGAGACGAACATCTTTTTGCGACAGCTCATCTATCCTTGGCCCAATTGGCCCTTGCGACGGACCAGCCCTGGGAAATCGGCGAATGTCCGTTTCATTTCCATGGACAGGAAATGTTATATGGCTGTTTTCAGATGCTGTCTGGTTTTGCTCGACTGGGAGAATATAACTGGTCTTCCACTTCCTGGGCTTTCAAAGCTGCAGTGAAAGGTTTTGCAAAGATGAAAACAGAATTGCTGTCAGGACGAGCGGAAGAGGCATTGGTACAATTGGTTGAGGTGCTTGAGCGAGATGCTCAGGCCATGCAAAGCTTTTCCGGTTACTATGTCGGCCAGGAAGTTACTCAAGATGACTTCCTGTTGGGAGCCCAATTAACGGGCCGCCACTTTCTGGATCGCGGAAAAATCTTGGCCAGCGGCGGCAGGAATACCGCAGCTGCTGAAGCCTGGCGGATCGCCTTCGATGCCTTTGCCGATGCTGAAGACGAAAATGGAATGTTGGATGTCAGCCATGCTTTTGACGAATTGCTCATCCCTGATGAATTGAAACTCGATTTGGTGCGAAGGATTGAAAGATTATTTCCGTGACTGATGTGTATATAGATATGTATTCTTACACATATGAAAAAAGTCCGAAAACAGTTCATCCTCGATCCCGTCAAAATTCGTCGTGCGCGAAAGATTCTTGGTGTTTCTACTGACACGGATGCAGTCAATGGAGCGCTTGACCTGCTTTTGGGCAATGCCGAAATTGTTCAATTTCACCAACAATTTTTTGAGTGTATTCAATTGAAGGACATGGATCAAAGTAAATTCCGTGAATAAGTACCGTTAACTATAAAGTCTTTCAGAAGATCCATTCTTTTCTCGATTTTAAATTCATGGCGTTTGCGGATTGAGTTTTCTTGATAAAAAATCATGCCATTCCTTGATCTTTGCCTGCCAAGTCCCAATATAGAGCTGCTATGACAAGGAGCAGCTATGCGATTCGATAAAATGACCTTGAAAGCCCAGGAAGCCTTGCAAAAAGCGCAGGATATTGCGGGGAATTATAACCAACAGGAATTGGCTCCTGAACATCTGCTCCTGGCGCTCATGGCTCAAGAAGAAGGGGTTGTGGGAGCCCTCCTTAAAAAAATCGGGGTGGAGCTCGCTTCGCTGCAACAGGGCCTGGAAGCGGCCATCAAAGCCATCCCCCAGGTGACCGGTGCGAGCATTGGTCAACTCTATCTTTCCCCGGCATTGAAGCGAATCCTCGATCAGGCGTTTAAAGAAGCCCAAGCCTTAAAAGACGAATATATTTCCAGCGAGCATCTTCTCTTAGCGATGACCGTCGAAAAAAACAGCAAGGTTCAAGAATTGCTGCAAAATCAGGGCGTGAGCAAGTCTACACTGCTGAAAGTTTTGATCGATATCCGTGGTTCTCATCGTGTGACAGATCAAGATCCTGAAGGCAAATATCAGGCGCTCAAAAAATACGGTCGCGACCTCACGGACCTCGCGCGTCAAGGGAAGCTCGATCCGGTCATCGGTCGCGATGAAGAAATCCGACGCGTGATTCATGTTCTTTCCCGACGCACCAAAAATAATCCGGTGCTCATCGGTGAGCCGGGGGTGGGGAAGACGGCGATTGTTGAGGGGCTGGCGAGCCGCATTGTGAAAGGGGATATCCCGGAAACGTTGGCGCATAAACAACTCGTGACGCTTGATCTCGCCTCGCTCGTCGCCGGAGCGAAATATCGTGGGGAATTTGAAGATCGGCTCAAGGCCGTGATCAAAGAGGTGACCCAGGCTGCGGGGAACATCATCCTCTTCATCGACGAACTGCATACGCTCGTTGGGGCTGGCGGTGCCGAGGGAGCCATCGATGCTTCGAATATGCTCAAACCGGCGCTCGCGCGCGGGGAACTGCGCTGCATCGGTGCGACTACACTTGATGAATACCGCAAGCACATTGAAAAAGATGCTGCGTTGGAGCGGCGGTTTCAGCAGGTCTATGTCGGTGAGCCATCGGTGGAAGACACCATTTCCATTCTGCGTGGGCTCAAAGAACGTTACGAAGTTCATCACGGTATCCGCATTCAAGACTCGGCCATCATCGCGGCGGCGACGTTGTCTGATCGCTACATCGCCGATCGTTTTTTGCCGGATAAAGCCATCGATCTGATCGATGAAGCCGCGTCGAAACTCCGCATCGAAGTGGAATCCATGCCAGTGGAGATCGACGAAATCGAACGCAGCATCATGCAGCGGCAGATTGAATCCACGGCGCTTTCCAAGGAAACTGATCCCGCGAGTAAAGAGCGTCTGCACAAACTCGAAAAAGAAATCGCGGATCTCAAAGAAAAGTCTTCATCGCTCAAGGCCCATTGGCAGCAAGAGAAAGAGGGCATCACCTCCATCCGCAAAGTAAAAGAAGAGATCGAGAAGGCCAGGCTCGATCAGGAAAAAGCCGAGCGCGAGGGGGATCTGCAGACCGCTGCAGAGCTCAAATACGGGATTATCTTGGAGCTGCAGAAAAAATTGGAGTCGCAACAAAAGAAATTTTCCGAACTGCAGAAAGATCGCAAGATGCTGACCGAAGAAGTTTCGGCCGACGACATCGCAGCGATTGTTTCCAAATGGACCGGCGTTCCCGTGTCGCGCATGCTCGAAGGCGAAGTTCAGAAACTCATCCATATGGAAGATCGACTGCAAAAGCGCGTGGTGGGGCAGGATGAAGCCTTGCAGAAGGTGGCGAATGCGGTGCGACGCGCGCGTGCGGGATTGCAAGATCCTCATCGTCCCATCGGATCTTTTATTTTTATGGGTCCCACCGGTGTGGGGAAAACTGAAACGGCCCGAGCGCTGGCGGAATTTCTGTTTGATGATGAAAAAGCCATGGTGCGCATCGACATGAGCGAGTTCATGGAAAAGCATTCCGTGTCGCGGCTGATCGGCGCGCCGCCGGGATATGTCGGTTACGAAGAAGGTGGATATTTAACCGAAGCGGTCCGGCGGCGCCCTTACGCGGTCGTGCTGCTCGACGAAATTGAAAAAGCCCATCCCGATGTATTTAATATCCTGCTGCAGATTCTCGATGACGGCCGCCTGACCGATGGTCAAGGCCGGACGGTGAATTTCACGAACACCGTGCTCATCATGACGTCGAATATCGGCAGTCAGCATCTGACCGAGAAGGGCCTGACGGAAGAGCAGATGACGGAACTCGTGCTCGGCGAACTCAAACGCCATTTTCGTCCAGAATTCGTCAACCGCGTCGACGACCTCGTTGTCTTTCACATGCTCAAAAAAGAACAGATTGAGCGCATTGTGGACATTCAACTATCCCATGTGCAGAAGCGTTTAGCAGGCCGAAAACTTGGTCTTAACTTGAGTGCCCAGGCCAAGGCCTTTCTCGCCGAACATGGTTGGGATCCCATTTATGGGGCGCGGCCGCTTAAACGCGCCATTCAGAAATATGTGATCGACGTGCTTTCCACGGCCATCCTCGAGGGGAAATTCAAGGAGGGGGATACGGTAACGGCCGATGTCGAGGGCAGTGGGCTTATCCTAAAAAAGGGTTAAAATTCACATTTTTCCCTATTGATCGATGTCATCCAAAGTGATACTGGCGATCCAGTTTTCAAACAACAACCCAAGTTTCCCGATATCCGGGCACACTTATTAAAGGAGGAAAGCATGAAAAAGCTGTACGTAGTAGGGAGCATCGTGCTCCTGGCAGGTGCGGTTGCCTGTACGAAGGCAACGAAAGACGAGACTGTAATTGAACCAGCGACCCCCCCGACCTACGCGCCAGCGCCAGAACCGGCTCCTACTCCGGAACCAGCTCCAGCGCCTGAAGCGATGCCTCCGGCGGAAGCTCCAGCTGGTCAGCCTGCTCAGTAAGATTTGACGTAAAGCTCATTTAAAAAACCGGATGATCATATCATCCGGTTTTTTTCATTCTGTGTGTTCAGTTGTTTGCTGTTGAAGTTGAACATAGTGTTGAGAGGTCCCTGCAACGTCACGCGAAATGTGCTTGAGCAAAGGAAGAAGCTCTTCAGCTCGTTTTGCTCGACCTGTGGCCAGATAAAGCTCTGTGAGCGTGGCGAAGAGGCTGTACCGGAGATGGAGAGGAAATTCCTCTTGGGCGTGGAGCTCTCTCGCCTTTTCTAAGGTTTTTTCTGCGAGCTCATAGGCCTTGCTGTGGAGATAGGCATCGGCGAGCGAGACCAGGATTTCCGGGCGTTTGTGACGAATCAACGTTCCGGCGACACCTTTGGGACCATAGGCAAAATCCAGCGCCCCTTCCAAATATTCAATGGCGTCTTGGGATCTCCCGATGCGCGAACAGGCGAGCCCCAGATTGACCATGAGCTCCACGCTCACGATTTCGCTTTCCACGTGCTGCGACAGATCCAGCGCCGATTGATAGCGGCCGACGGCTTCCTGAATTTTGTTCTGCTGCATGAAGAAATTGCCCATGCCGTTCATGATGCGAATTTTCAGATCGATCAGTTGCAGTTTATGGGCGATCTCAAGTGCGCTTCGATAATGCCCTATGGCCTTGGAGGCAAGTTTTCCCCCGGCTGTCCGATAGGCCTCAGCAAGGAGATAGGAGAGGCAGGCCCTCCTTTCGGGATTGGCACCTGAGGTTTTGAGTTCATGTGTCAACGTCTTGATCGCCAAAGTATGTTTTCCCATGGCGAGGAGCGTTTCACCGAGTTCATTATTCGAAAGCAAGTGGCGCTGCCTTGCTGGCAGCGACTGGCTTTTCATCGCCGTGTCACTAAAAACATCCAGTGCTTCATCATAGCGACCAGATCGGAGTAGCACCGATGCCAAATGATTTTGGAGACGCAATTTCCAAACCATGTGTTTTGCAAACTTTGGCAGCAAGCCCGTGGCCTGATCGAACCACTGCTTCGCCTGGCGAAGATTGCGCCTACGGAGAGCGCAGAGCCCCATCTGTTCGTAAGACGTTATCTGAAACAAGATGTTCAACGGAAACGGTGCTGGGATAGCGGCGAGGCGTTCAAAGACCATACAGGCACCACGATGGTCGCGCGCACGATCAAGGCCAAGGCCGAGCATGAGCAGTGCCTTTGCCTTTGCGAGCCAAGCATGGCGGGGAAATTCGGTGATGAGTTGTCGAAGGTCGCCGATCGCGTCCGACATCCGACGCTCTTGCAAGGCGCATGCAATGAGCCTCTCCAGCGAATGGATGCGGTGGTCCCACGCACTTCCATGCGCCAAATGGCGATCGATCTCTGCCGAGGTTCGACGACGCTCACGCAGGAGAAATGCCACGATGACATCATGGATCTTGGCTCTTTCTTCCTTGGGGATAGTGCTGAGCATAAGCTTTGCCGTGGCCTGACGTTGAAAGGCGTAGGCGCCAGTGAAGGCGTTACGTTCCAAAAATGCTGTTTCAGTTAAGCGTAGAAGAGCCAGGCCGATGTCTTGGAAATGCATGCAGGCGCTGAGTTCCTGGACCGTTGCATCGCGCCCAAAACAGGCCATGAGATGAAGAAGTTTTCGCGACTCGGGTGGAAGCTTGGAGAACGTATGAAGCGTGCGTTCTTGAAAGGTCGCCGATGACGTGTGGCTGAAATCGATGTTCAATGCAGCCAACGTTCTTGCAGATGGGCGTTTGATGAAACCGTCGCCCTGGAAGAGTTTCTCGAGAAGTTCGGTTAAGATTTTGGGATTGCCTTGGCTGATGTCCGCCAACGAATGGACCATACCGGGGTCCGGTGCTTCACCTAAAAGGCTTGCGAGGTATTCTTCAATCTCCTCGATGGAGAATGGCAAAAGCTCGATGTGGTGATGAAGGTGTTCTTTGAATCCCAAGTTCTTCAAGAGGGTTTCGAGCGTGAGTTGCCCAGGATTCAACGTGAATGCCATGAGCGTGATTTTGGAAGAAGCGTGGGGGACATGCTGTTGGACATTGATTCGGCGGGCCAGTGACAAAAGTCCCGATCGAAGGGAAGATTCTTCCGCCCTCGCAAAAACAGCGTCGATGTTGTCGATCAATACGGCCTGATGTTGTCCTGCGGTGAGTTCTTCAGTCCAAGGAAGAGAAGACTGAGCAAGGTGATCTGGATTTGCTGCATCAACGAGATGCACCAACAGTTTATGCTGTTGCGCCAGGGGCTTGATGCTTTCCAGCAATCGACTTTTCCCGGTCCCCGGAGAGCCTAAGATGGCCAAGACTGGTTTTGCCGAGGTTGAAGGCGTATCGGCCAGAGCGAGAGTGTCGGCGATAATATGTTGTTCCTGCCTGCGGCCGATCAATTTTCCTTCTCTGGGAAGATAGGCGAGCAGCGATCCCTTGGTTTCCGGGCGGTGGGCTTTGGGACTGCGATAGCATAGAGTTTGAAGGGCGAACCCGGCGGACTCGTAACGGTCTTGAGGATGCTTGGCGATCAGCTTCAAAATAACGTGATCGAGATAAGAAGGAATCTCTTGGCGATAAAAAGAAGGTGGTGGGGCATCACCTTCCAGATGCGCTTTCATCAAGGTTTGACGAAGGTCGGTGCCACCACGCTGAAGCGCGATTTCATGGAAGGGGTTGACGCCCGTGAGCAGCGAATAAAAAGTGACGCCAAGCGAATACAGATCGCTTTGGTGGCTGGGTTTCGGCCAGGCGTTTTCCCCCGCCATTTCGGGCCAGCGGCGGGCGATGATTTCCGGGGCCATGTAATGAAGGGTTCCGCCAGGGCGTTCAGGAGGCTGAAGGGTGGCAAGGCCAAAGTCAATGAGTGCCACCTGGGGATTTTTCGTTCGACTGCGCAGCATGATATTGTGCGGCTTGATGTCGAGATGCAAAATGCCGTGTGCGCGCAGGTACTCAAGCGCTCGGAACATCTGCAGCAAAAATTCTTCGGCAAGCTCGATCGACAGCTCGGCGCTTTCTTTGAGCGAACCGTGTTCAAAGAGTTCCGATGTGAAAAAATACACGTCGTGTTGCTCGTCGTGGCCAAAATCCAAGAGCTGACCGATGTTGGGATGGGAGAGGGCCTTCAAAATCGAGAATTCGCTTTTGAAACGGTCGGTTGTTTTTTCTCGGGATACTCCAGTGGACCATTTCAGTGTTTTGAGGGCGATGGTTTTCCCTGCGCGGTCTTCGGCCCTCCACACCGTTCCGGAAGCGCCAGCTCCGAGTTCTTGTTTCAGTTCGTAAAATGCGCCGATGTGGGATCCCACCAGCAAAGGAGAAGGACTCATCATGTCTCAAAGGGAAGCAATTCTGATTCATGACGGAAAATGGTGACATCGTGAAAAATGGCTTCAAGGCTTGTATTGGCGATATTTCCCAGTCGTCCCCCTTCATAGAGTTCATAAAAATAGGGGCCGAGGATGCGTTTCATGTATTGCTGATCAAAAGACGTGCTTTGTGCGGTCGGTTTTTTGATGGCCAAAAGCGGATTCTGCAATTGACCCGTGGATAAATGAATGATGTTCGATTGAGACAGGGTGATGGAGCCGTGTTTCGACTTGAGAAAAACTTCGAAGCATAGCTTCTGACGGGGTTTTTCGAGTTTGAGATACCAGTTTCCGTTGTGGTCAAAGACTTCCACGTCCCAATGGGGACAGCGCTTGAGGTCCGTTGTGGAGGTGACGTCATAAAAGCGCAGATAGAGTTGGGATTCCGGCCCCAATTTTTCCGTGGCCTGTCGAACGGCATCGTTATTCAATTCCCAATACGCAAAGGCGAATTTGGGATCAATAGTGAGCAGCGTGGCGCGATTTGCTTTGATCAGCAGAGGAAGGGCTTCAGGGAAAAGTGGTTTTTTCGACGAGGATTTTTTTGGTGCTCTTTTTGGAGCATTGGTGGGTTTCTTTTTCAGCCGTGCAGCCATTTCCCCCTCGCACGAAAAGTTTCAGCGATTTCTATAGGGAAGGGTCTTTCAAAAGGCAACGGAAAATAATGCGTTGCATTGAAACTCATGCTGGAGCTAAGGCTGTGCTGAAAAGAGAACACGTGTTCGGATTCCAGTACAGTTCTGTGTATTGCACGTGGGACATGGTTCTCTAGACCCTTCATATCGCTGCATTTTTCTGATGGATGGGGATTGGCACGGAGGTTGCTTTGAAGATCTCATTTCTCATGGAGGAGCGATGACTGAGCGGCTCTTATTTATCGACGATGATCTGAATTTCTTGAATTCGCTTTCCAACGTTGTTGAGCTCCACCATCACACTCTTTTTAAAGCACCACATCTGAATGAAGGCCTCGACATCCTCAAGCATCATCCCATCGACCTGCTGTTTATCGACGTCGGTCTTGGCGCTGAATCCGGCATCTTGGCGGTCAAGGCCATGAAGAAGCAATACCCACAATTAAACATCGTGATGCTTTCGGCCTGTCGTGATCCCAAAATTGTGGTGGATGCGATGCGCGCCGGAGCGCTGGACTATATCACCAAGCCGCTTGATTCCGCCAAATTCTGTGGAGTGATGCAGCTCGTCGGGCAGCAGACGCGTACACAGGGTCGGAAAGAGTCATCTTCGGAAAAAAGTCTCGCTCTGGGCAAAGGCCGAGCGATCATCTTTCGCAGTCGAAAATTTCAGGCCATCATCCAGCAGGCCGACCAGCTCAAAGGCCATCACGCCAACGTGCTCATCACCGGCGAAACTGGAACGGGAAAGGAACTGCTGGCCCGTTATCTTCATCAGATCGAAGGGAAATCCGATCGGCCTTTTATTGCGGTGAACTGCGCTGCCATTCCTGACCATCTCATGGAAACTGAGTTATTTGGGGCTGAACGCGGTGCCTATACCGGTTCGCACGCTCGTCGCATCGGAAAATTTGAACTGGCTGATGGCGGCGACATTTTCCTCGACGAAATTGGATCCCTGAAATCCAATCTTCAGGCGAAAATTCTGCGCGTGCTTCAGGAAAAAGAGTTTAGCCGCATTGGCGGATCAGCCACTATTCCGACCAACTTTCGCGTCATTGCCGCGACGAATGATAAGCTGGAACAAATGGTGAGCCGAAACCAATTTCGGCTCGATCTTTATCACCGTCTGCGCGTCATCGAAATCCATATGCCGGCACTTCGCGTTCGCATTGACGATATCCCGCTCCTCGTCGATCATTTTCTCAAGAAACATGCGTTGGGTCCGGTAAAGCGGATGTCGTCCGCTGCCATGGAAAAACTTTTGGCGTATTATTGGCCAGGAAATGTGCGGGAACTCGAAAACGTGATTCAGAGTTTGGTGATTTTATGCCCCGAGGAAATGATCGATGCCGATCATCTGCCCACGTGGTCCATGAATGGGGTCACGGTTGCGGACGCTCAACCGCAGAAAATGAACCAGCCTTCTCCCAATGGTGCGGTCGAACCGCTTAAAAATTATCTCTATCGTGCGGAAAGTTCTTACCTGCAGCATGTGCTGATGACGACCAAAGGGGATAAATCCAAAGCGGCAAAGGTGTTAGATGTTGGTCGCACGACGCTCTACAGCAAGCTTCGCGAGTATGGGTTGCTTGAATAAATCCGGGTGACCTTCCATGGCCATGGCCCGCCAGGTTTTGCCGCCGGGCATGCCGTGGGAAAGACCTGCCAGGTGTCGGGTGATGTCGCGGGGATGAATTCCGGCGAGCTTCTCCTTCTCAATATATTCACCCATGGCTTCAAAAATCGACGGTTGCCTGGTGTTCGTTCCAAAGATCTTCCCATCGGCTTCCACGAAGATCAGGGGTGTTTCCTGCGCCGCGCGTCCAATCATGACACCGTCTACCTGATCAAGATGAGTGCGTGTTTCATCCAGTGTTCGAATGCCGCCATTGATGACGATCGTAAGTTCGGGGCGCTCGCGCTTCAAGCGATAAACCTTGTCGTAGCAGAGCGGAGGAACCGAACGGTTCTGCTTCGGATTGAGGCCATTCAACCACGCTTTGCGGGCGTGGACGATGAAGCGATCGCAGTTCGCTTTGGCCACTGTATCCACAAAATCCAGCATGTCTTCGTATTGATCGCGGTCGTCGATGCCGACGCGGTGTTTCACCGTCACCGGGATCTTCACAGCTGCCTTCATCTGCGAGATTGCTTCGGCGACGAGCTCTGGCGTGGCCATCAAGCAGGCTCCGAAATTGCCGTCTTGAACACGGCTACTTGGGCAGCCGACATTGAGATTGACTTCATCGTAGCCGAATTCCTCGCAGATCTTGGCCGCCTGCGCGAGTTCCGCGGGATTACCGCCCCCCAGTTGAATGGCGATCGGATGCTCCATGGGATTGAAATCCAGCAGCCGCTGTCGATCGCCGAGCAAAATGGCCTTGGCGTGAATCATCGGCGTATACAGCAGCGTGTGTTTTGTGATCAGCCGCAGAAAAAAGCGGAAATGCCGATCCGTGACGTCCATCATCGGTGCGATGCTTAAGGTATGAGGAACAAGTCTCATGAGCGCGGGCCCCTAGCATTCCTCTTCACCATCACGCAACTTTTTTAGGCTTTCTGGTTCGCATGAAAAATGTGACCTTTTTTGGGGTTGAAACGTCTCTTGGGCAAATGAGCACGATTCCCAAGGAGACGCATATGTTTTTCCTCAACGCCCCGACCATGAAGTTCCTCCCCCTTTCCCTTCAGCGTTTCGATGGCGACGGAAATGGAAAGTTGTCATCAGCAGAGCTGGAACATCCCGAATTCCTTGATGAATTAGAAAATGAAGTCAAAAACAACCCCATGGTCCTGCGCAATGCCTTTGCCTATGCGTCTGACAAAGGCAGTCGCACCCGGGCTGATCGCAAGCTTGCTGAACTCCTGAAGTCCAGGGGATTTCAGATGTCCCCTTATTATCGTCGTCAGTTCGCGGTTGGAGAATTCGTTGGCGACCGCGCTTTTTGGCGAATCGTCAACCGCTATTTTCGAGGGAGTAGTAACCAAATGATTGGCGGGATCGCCGACATTTCTGATTATTTGATGAAACCCCAGGAAGCGAAAAAATTTCGTCGATTTTTGCGGCATTACGGATATTCCGCACGCGAAGCTCACCAGATTACGGCCAAACTTCGCCGTGCTTCCATCGTTGTTGCCCGTACGGGAGGTGACCTCGATATGCGTACGACGCATGAGCGCGGTCATCATATCTTTCGCAAGGTCCTTACCGTTCAAGAACGCGAGGCACTGATCAGTGCCTTCGCCGAAAAAATTTGGCAGGCGCCACCATCCCCGGGCGAAGACGCCATCTTGTCGATCGGCGATGAATGGCAGCGACTCAGGGCTATTGCTGACGCGCTGAAACAGAGCGGCAAGAAAGTTTACGTCGACCACGATCCACTCGAGGATGGCCACATGGTGGTCTATGCGCTGGGTATGGATGCTTCAGCTACGTTATCTGCCGGGCGGGACATTCTGGAAGACCTGCAATCTCACTCCCGTTATGCTGCAGCGGCGAACGCCTATCAAAAACTTCGAGAATATACGGCAGTTTTTGATCAGGACGCGGTGATCCTAAAAGAGCAAATCATTCGAGGGCCAAAAAAAACGGAGATTATGCCAGCGCTAGCATCCGCTTAAGGGGCAGGGATGCCCGGTGTCGGAGTTCTTCATTCATTTCGATTTGCGGTGAAAGCGTTTCCAGACAGGCGTGAAGCTTTTCCAACGTGTTGAGTTTCATATACGGACAAGCATTGCAGGCGCAGGCGCGTTCTGCGGCGAAAGGCGCTTCGATGTACGTTTTGTGCGGCGCCTTCTTTTTCATTTGGTGGATGATGCCGGGTTCGGTGCCGACGATAAATGCCGTCGCGGTATTTTCTTCAATAAATTTTAAGAGTGCGCTGGTGGATCCGATATAATCGGCGTGAAAGCGCACGTTTTCTTCGCATTCCGGGTGACAGATGAACAGCGCGTTTGGATGCGCGAGTTTGGATTCGAGAATTTTTTCGGCATGAAAAGCCACATGCACATGACACGCCCCGGGCCACAGGTCCATGTGGCGACCCGTCTGGTCGATCAGCCACTCACCCAAATTTTTATCGGGCGCGAAAAGTAATTTTTGATCTTGGGGAAATGACTCCACGACTTTTTTGGCATTGCTGGATGTGCAGATGATGTCGGAGAGCGCTTTCACTTCAGCGGTACAATTAATATAGGAAATGATTTTGTGGTCGGGATGTTCTTGTTTCCACTGCGCTAAAAGCGGGGCAGGGCACGAGGCGGCGAGTGAGCAGCCGGCATTGAGATCCGGGATGACGACCGTGCGTTCGGGATTCAGAATTTTTGCGGTTTCGGCCATGAAGTGGACGCCACAGAAGGCGATGACATCGGCATCTGTTCTCTGTGCGGCTTGTGCGAGAGCAAGGCTGTCTCCCAAAAAATCGGCAAGGTCTTGGATCTCTGATTCCTGATAATAATGCGCGAGAATGACGGCCCGTCGTTCTTTTTTGAGGTGCAAAATTTCGGCGCGAAAGTCGTTCATAGCGAGCTCGCTTAGTCGATCTGGATGGGGAAAAGCAATATCAATCCCGTTGAACGTCGATGGGGGACACCGTTGTCCCAGGGGGTGGTTTTTCCCCAATGGCGAGACCTTCGCCGCGGGGGTCAGCGGCACCGTGAAGTTTGTCTCCCTCGAAGGCTACGGCCTCCACTTTACAGCCGATCGTCGTGGGATTGATGCAGTACCCCAGGTGTTCCAGTTGTCGGGTCACCTTCTTCGAAAATCCCGGCGATTCCATCTGAAGTTCGTCGGGGAGCCATTGGTGGTGGTAACGCAGACTCTTGATCGCGTCGAAGAGTGGCATTTTATATTCCAGCGAATTGAGCAGTGTCAGCGTGACACAGCTGATGATCATCGAACCTGCCGGAGAACCCAAGGCCATCACCGGTTGATTGTCTTTGGTGACGATCGTCGGAGACATGCTGGACAGCGGCCGTTTTCCGGGAACGATGGCGTTTTCTTTTCCGCCGATGAGTCCGAATTTATTCGGGACTCCGGGTTTTGCAGAAAAATCATCCATCTCATTGTTGAGCAGAAATCCCGCGCCGGGGACAACGATGCCCGAACCAAGCCAACCGTTGATGGTCTGCGTCGATGAGACGATGTTGCCCTCGCGATCAGCGATTGTGAAGTGCGTGGTCTCTTGGGATTCATAGGGAAGCGGATCTCCGGCCTGAATTTCGCTGGCCTGCTTTGCCTTGCGGCCTATTTTCTTTCGGAGTTCCGCGGCATAGGCTTTGCTGGTGAGCCCCTGAATAGGAACAGAGATAAAGTCAGGATCGCCGAGGTATTTCGCGCGATCGGCGAAGGCGAGCTGCATGGCCGACGCTGTTCGATGAATACTTTCCGCGGAATATGGCTTCGATAGTCTGAGGCCTTCAATCATATTCAAAATCTGAACGATGTGCGTTCCACCCGAACTCGGGGGTGGCATGGAGTAGATGTCGTATCCTTTATAGGTTCCGTGGATCGGAGTTCTCCACGTGGCTTGGTATGCATCCAGATCCTGCTGCGAGATAAGCCCATGCTGCCGCCGCTGTTCGGCAAGGAGCGCTCCAGCGACGGACCCCGAATAAAATCCATCTCGGCCTTTGGTGGCTATCGTCTCTAATGTCTTCGCGAGTTCTGGTTGCACCAGGAGATCGCCGACCTGCAAGGGGTCGCCGCTCGGATGCAAAAACAGTTTTCGCGACGCTGGGAATTGGTTGATCAAATCGCGATTGGTCTCAATGGCCTTGGCCAGGTGTGGATAGACGCGAATGCCGGTTTTAGCCAGATGGATCGCTGGTGCCAGAATGTCCTGTCTTGGCAGGCGACCGAATTTCTCATGCACCGCCAGCACGCCAGCGACCATGCCGGGGACGGCGGCAGCGTATATTCCCTGCGTTGATCGATGGGGAATGACGTTCCCTGTTTTGTCCTGAAACATCCTCTCCGTGGCGCGAAGCGGGGCTTTCTCACGAAAATCGACGGCCATGATGTCAGGCTGATTTTGCAATCGAATGAGCATGAAGCCGCCACCACCGATGCCTGTGGATTGTGGCCGTTCCACGGCCAATGCAAATGAAGCCGCGGCTGCAGCATCGATCACATTGCCGCCTTTTTCAAACATCTCGCGCGCAGCGAGGCTGGAGGCTTCACCCTGCGTCACGATCATGTAATTTTTATCAAAGGCTTCATGGCTGGCGTGTGCAGAAAAACTCAGACTGAAGAGCACAACCATAAGCGTGCAAACGTTTCTCATAGGACCTCCGCCTGTTTGGTATATCCATAAGGCGGCGTCAAAAATAGGGGAAAATAGGGGGATAAAAAAATTGACAGGGCGGTGATAGGTGACGTTAATCTTCACGTATGCTTCCCCTTACCCTTTTGCAGGCCAGAATGGGGATCCTGGATGCCGTATTTTCCAGGATTTCTGCCCAACTTTTTGTACCAGGGGCGCGTGTGCAGGGACTGCTTCTCCCCGATGTCAGTGACGCTACATTTAAAGATCGTTCTGGAGGTTTCGATCTTGATAGCTACACCAACGCGGTTCATCTAAACCAGAATGCAATAAAAGGAAGTGTTTTCAATTCTGCGCGGATGCTTTGGCTGCTTCGTGACATTGCCCTGAACCCGCCAGGTGCAGATTTGACAGATGTTTGGCATATGCCTCGTTGGAAATTTGAGACGCTCGAAGCCTTTCAGGCTCATCTGTATGAAAAAAATAAGGCTGCCGATGAAAATATCAGAACAGAAAATCGTCAGATGGCAATTGGGATCATCGGTGCTGCCGTTGGGTTCTACGGAGCAGATCCTCTTCATCCTTCCTGGAAAATTCTTCGAGATTTAGCTCACGGTCCAAAAGAGGTTTCTGGCTATGCTCATGAAGTTCTGAATGCATCGGATTTTTTGCGAAACTGCGCTGCTTTTGAAAAAAGGAATATGGCTTTTGCCAAGTTGCTGGACCACTACGTCCGTACCGTTTTTAAGAAGTTGAATTTCATGCTCCAAAAAGGGGAAAAATCGGAAGTGCTGGCAGCTCAAGCCGATGCAGTACATTCCGTGGTTTTGAATGGTGCTCTTTTCGCCATCGAAAAGGTTATCTGGTCAACAGATTTGGATGCGGGAAATTTTCTCCACGACTATGTTCATAAGGACAAACTTATTCTCCGAGCTGTTGCGGATAAAGCCACGAGTGTGGATAAAACAACACTCCGTCATTGGCTTGGCGGGGCCATGAATTATTTTTTCCCGCTTTTTTTGGACCAACTTCTTGGCCCGCTCCGCGAAGAAGCTAAAAAAAGTAACATCGAGATCAAATTGGTCATCTATGGCCATGAAGCCTTAGCTCGTCAGGTTTCACGCCGTGAACTTCGAACGCTCATCAGTGAATTTATTTGGAATGCCATAAAATATTATGACCCAACAAAAAACGAACGGCGGATTGCCGTGGCGTGGAATTCCCGTGAACGATGGCTGGAGATTTTAGACAACGGCATCGGTATTGCCGATGTCAATCGGGTTTTTGAAATGTATCATCGCGAAGAACGAAGCGCTGCCTCAGGTTCGGGGAGGGGGCTTGCGACGGCCAAAGAGCGTGCTCAAAAATTGGGGATCAGCATTAAAGTCTACTCCGTGGTGGGAGAGTGGACCAAAGTGAAGCTTGAATTCCCCGAAGGAATGGTGGTTTCAGCCATTTCGGTGACAGCTCCGGGGCTCATAAAAAAGCTTTAAATCTGGGAGGACATCATCTATAGCCCCGCACCATGCGCAAATCGTCTCTGTTCATTATTTTCTTGGTGGTCTTTTTAGATCTTCTTGGGTTCGGAATGGTCATTCCGATCCTCCCTTATTACGCCAAATCCTTCGGTGCGACCGCGACGACGCTGGGTTGGCTGATGGTCTGTTATTCCGGGATGCAGTTGTTGTTTTCTCCTTTTTGGGGACGGA
This sequence comes from Deltaproteobacteria bacterium, assembly GCA_016202335.1. GTDB lineage: Bacteria > UBA10199 > UBA10199 > 2-02-FULL-44-16 > 2-02-FULL-44-16 > JACQOX01. The sequence continues at coordinate 3,061 of JACQOX010000124.1, read as the reverse complement.
TTTCGGACCGCGTCGGACGCCGGCTGGTCCTTCTCACCTGTATCGCCGGTCTGTCGCTTTCCATGTTTATTTTGGGACTTGCTTCCTCGCTTACCTGGCTGTTCATCGGTCGACTGTTGGCCGGTTTTTTTGGCGCCAATATTTCAACGGCAGCAGCCTACATCGCCGACATCACACCTCCGGAAAATCGAGCCAAAGGGATGGGCATGATCGGAGCGGCCTTTGGACTCGGATTTTTGTTTGGTCCTGCCATCGGTGGTCTCCTTTCCAAATGGGGATACGGCACGGCGGCATTTGCAGCGGCTGGCCTTTCGGCAGCGAACTTTTTTTTCGCCCTGATGAAATTAGGAGAGCCGAAGCTTTCCCTTGAAGAACGAGCAAAACACCGCAATCGGTTTACGGCCAGGATGTGGAAGGAAACTCTTACGGTTCGAACCACGGGTCTGCCGATCATCCTCTTTTTTCTCATCACCACCGGAGTAGCCCAAGTAGAAGTCTCGTTTGCGCTCTATCTTCTGGAACGCTTTCAACTGGATGCCCAGCACGCTGGGATGATTTTGGCGCTCGTTGCACTCAGCATGGCAGCGATTCAAGGCGGCGCCATCGGCACGCTCACCAAAAATTTTGGTGAAGCGACGCTCGTGATGGCTGGGGTGATGTGCATGGCCGTTGGACTTCTTGGCGCGGTGAGGGGGCCGACCATTCATTATTTTATCGGGGCGTTTCTCTTTTATGGTCTCGGCTATGGGCTTATCAATCCCTCGCTTTCCAGCTTGGTTTCGCGGTTCGCGCGACCGGGGGCTCAGGGAGCGACCATGGGGATCTATCAATCTGCAGGAAGCCTTGCCCGCATCGTGGGGCCGCTTTTGGCTGGGGCCTTGTTTGATTTCTATGGCATAAAAATTCCCTTTTATTTCGCCGTCGGGATGTGCTTGATCGCGCTTCTTTTCGTTGTCAGCGGGAGGTCGGTCTGGAATTTTGAGCAGAAGAGGTGTGAGCCAGAATTGGTGATGGAGTCTTAAGATGAAGCGAAGAAAAAGTCATGTGGTGCACGTTGGATCCGTAGCGCTTGGCGGAACGAATCCGATTGTCGTCCAGTCGATGACGAATACGGATACGGCGGACATTGAAGGTTCGGTGCGGCAGGTGATGGAACTGGCTGACGCCGGCTCGGAAATGGTGCGACTCACGGTCAATGTCGATCTCGCGGCTCAGGCAATTCCGCACATCAAAGAGAAGCTCCTTGCCAAAGGTTGTCACACGCCGCTGATCGGCGATTTTCATTATAACGGCCACACACTGCTCACCAAATACCCGGACTGTGCCCAGGCGCTTGATAAATACCGCATCAATCCCGGCAACGTCGGCTTTGGTGAGGCCCATGATCGCAATTTTCAGCAGATGATCGAAGTTGCGCTGAAGAATGATAAGCCGGTGCGCATCGGCGTGAACTGGGGATCGATCGATCAGTCGATCGTGAACCGCTTGATGGATGAAAACGGAAAATCAGCGAATCCCAAACCCGCAGAAGACGTTATGATCGACGCGATGGTCGAGAGTGCGCTCACTTCGGCCAAGATGGCTGAAGGCTACGGCATGGCGCCGAATAAGATCGTTATCAGCGTCAAGATGAGCGTCGTTCCCGATGTGGTCAAAGCCTATCATGCACTCGCCGAGCAGTCTCAGTACGCGTTGCACGTCGGCCTTACCGAAGCAGGCATGGGTGTTAAAGGTGCGGTGTCATCGGCAGCGGCGCTGTCGCTCATCTTGGGACACGGCATCGGAGATACGATTCGCGTGTCGCTCACCCCCCAGCCAGGTGCTTCTCGCGCCGAAGAAGTTCGCGTCTGTCAGTACGTCCTTCAATCGCTTGGGTTCAGACAATTTCAGCCTTCGGTGACGTCATGTCCAGGATGTGGGCGTACCACGAATACGCTCTTTCAAGAAATGGCATCAGACATGGAAAATTATTTTCGCGAAAGAATGCCGCAGTGGAAAAGGCAGGGTCTCAAAGGCATGGAGGCCCTGAAGATCGCGGTCATGGGCTGCATCGTGAATGGTCCGGGCGAATCCAAACACGCCAACATCGGCATCTCGCTTCCTGGTACAGGGGAAAATCCTAAAGCGCCGATCTTCATCGATGGTAAGAAGTCGGTGACGCTTGAAGGTCCGCAGATGATGGTGGAATTTAAGCAGATGGTTGAAGACTACGTTCAGAAGCATTATCGCGTGTAATGAGCTGCCGGATGATTCAGTGCACTTCTTTACCAAGACTGAAGAACAACGCTCATGTGTTTTTGATTTACGATCGTACATTAGAGAAAATTCTTCCACCATTTAGGACTTGGGTGAAAACATTTCCTCAGTGTTACCCGGTAACCAGTGGGGAAACGCTCAAAGCGGTTGAACATTTTCCCAAGCATATTCGTAGCATCCTCATGTTCACTTCAGAGATTTCACGACGTGATCTTACCATCATTTGCGTTGGTGGCGGCTCAGTCACGGATTTCGGTGGTTTCGTGGCAAGCGTTCTCAAGCGAGGGGTGAATCTCGTCCATATTCCCAGCACTTGGCTTGCGGCGATCGATGCTGCCCACGGCGGGAAAACGGCGCTCAATGTTGCCGGCATCAAAAATCAAATTGGGACTTTTTATCCGGCATCGAAAATCTTTTTGGTGAAAGAGGTACTCATGGCCCAACCGGAGCCACGCGCAAACGAAGCGCTTCCCGAGCTTGTAAAGATTGCGATGATCGATGGAGGGGTTTGGGCGCAGAAATTATTGGAAGATGAACAAACAGCATCGTCCGCTCTGATTTGGAAGAATCTTCGGCATGCCATTGCTGCAAAGCAGCGTATCGTCGCGCAAGATCCTTATGAAAAAAATGGTAAACGTGAGGTGCTGAATTTGGGGCATACTGTTGGACATGTCTATGAGGCTTACTATGGCATGCCGCACGGCGAAGCAATTGCGCATGGGCTGAGGTTTGCGCTGAAATGGAGTTTGAAGAAATTTCAAGGCGAGACACTGAATCCCCTCCTTTGTAAGGAGGGGAATAGGGG
>JACQOX010000131.1 GCA_016202335.1 Deltaproteobacteria bacterium | reverse complement strand
TTCGAGCACATCGGTCCCGCAACATGGGAAAAAAGTCTGGCGTCGCTTGGCTCCGCCGGTCGCGTTGTTTTCTGCGGTTCAAGTTCCGGTCCCAAAGTGGACATCGATCTGCGTTTCACCTTCACCCGCCAACATTCGATTTTAGGTTCCTACATGGGCGACAAACACGAGCTCCTCACAGTGATCAATCTCCTCGAACAAAAAGTCTTCCATCCTGTGGTCGATACCGTCTACCCGCTGGAGCAATTAAAATCTGCACAGGAGAAAATGCTGTCGCGAGAATTTTTTGGGAAATTGGTGGCGAAGATTTAATGGCAAAACTGCTGGGTTAAATTTTCACGCAACTTTATTTCATGAGAAGAGCTTTATTGGAAGAGGGTATCGAGGTTCTTCGTGCTTGATGGAAAAGCTTCTTGCTATTTAGCCAGATTTGGCTAAATATGGCGTCATGGTCATTTCCGTTAAAGTTGGTGAGCTTCGTAATCACCTCAGTAAATATTTAAAACGTGTCCGTCAGGGAGCTGAAGTGGTCATCACCGATCGCGATACTCCCGTGGGACGCGTTGTGCCCTATGAAAATCATGAAAGGGAATCCCTGGAACTTATGGCACCACAAAAGGGCTACAGTGGTCTCGCGGATCTTTCATTTCCCAAACCTTCATCGATTTCTGCCGTGGATGAGCTGCTTCGCGAGAGGCGTAAACGATGATGTGTTATTTGGACAGTTCTGTCGTGCTTCGAAAGGTTTTTGGCGAACCCAAACCTCTTCGTGAATGGAAAAATATCAAGCAAGCTTTTTCCAGCCGTTTGTTGCGCATCGAATGTTTGCGGACGATTGATCGACTGCGAGCTTTGCATCAACTTTCTTCTGAAGAAGTCGCTGAACGGCTTGTAGCGTTGCAGGGGATGCTCTCCCACATCGGCATTCTTCCGCTTAGCAATCGCGTTCAAGATCGTGCGGAACAGGCTTTTTCTCTGCCACTGGGAACCCTCGACAGCCTCCATCTTGCCTCCGCCATGCTCTGGCGCTCGCATGGGAACGATTTTGTTTTTGCGACGCACGATGAACAGTTGGGGATTGCTGCAAAAGCGGAAGGGTTTAAGGTTATTGGCATTTGAATCCACACTCCACGATTGACTTTCTCTGCTGATCCAACGAAAACCCCGCCAGTTTTAATGCCATGGATTCTTGATGATCATCAATGAGCACGATCCCCGCGCGGGAAAAATTTATCAAGTCGTCGATGAACACGCCAAGGTTCGCGCTGGCGCAGTTCTGCCGTCCGACGATCTTCTGAAACAATTTTATCGCGACATGATGCGCGTGCGGGCGATCGACGACAAGGCTTTCAAACTTCAACGTCAGGGTCGCATGCACACCTTTCCGCAGATCACGGGCCATGAGGCGATTCAGATCGCTGCGGCCTATGCCATGCAGGAAGAGGACTGGCTGGCGCCGTCGTATCGCGAAGAAGCGCTCGTCCATCTGCGGGGTGTGCCCTACAGTCAAATTCTCCTCTTCTGGCTCGGTAACGAAAAGGGCAGTGCGTATCCCAAAGACGTCAATGTTCTTCCCTTTTCTATTCCCATTGCGTCCCACATGCTGCATGCCGTGGGCATCGGCTGGGGGGCAAAGATGTGTGGTGAAAAAATTGCGGTGGTCACGACGTTTGGCGATGGTGCGACGTCCGAAGGCGAGTTTCATGAAGCCATGAACTTTGCCGGTGTGTTTAAGGCTCCCGTTGTCTTTTTGTGCACGAATAATCAATGGGCAATTTCTGTGTGCCGCAAAGATCAATCGGCATCGAAGACGCTTGCGGAAAAAGCGTTTGGATATGGGTTTGACGGCATCTGCGTCGATGGTCTCGATGTGGTGGCCATGCACCAGGTGATGCAAGAAGCCTGTGACAAGGCGAGAAATGGTGGTGGCCCCACGATGATTGAAGCCGTGACGTATCGCCTGTGTGACCACACGACCGCGGATGACGCCAGCATCTATCAAGACGTCGATGAGCGAAAGGCATGGGAACAAAAAGATGGCGTGCGCCGCCTTCGCAAACTTTTAGAAAAACGCGGTCTGTGGTCCGCGAGCGATGACGAGGCACTGGAAAAAGAAGTCCAAACCTTTATCGACCAAACGATTCGGGAATTGGAAGCTTCGCCAGAAGTGACCCCTGACGAGATTTTTTCAACGACGTTTGCCGACATGCCGCCGCGACTCAAAAAACAATTAGAAGATGTGAAGGCATCATGACACAGCGATCCCTTATTCAAGCTATTACCGACGGTCTGCGCGTGGCCATGGAACGCGATGATCGCGTCATGGTGCTCGGCGAAGACGTCGGCAAACTTGGCGGTGTCTTTCGCACGACGCAAGGTCTGCAGCAGAAGTTCGGCAAAGAGCGCGCGGTGGATACGCCGCTCGCTGAAGCGGGCATTGTTGGAACCGCGATTGGGCTCGCCATGTACGGTATGAAACCGGTGGCGGAAATCCAATTCATGGGATTCGATTTTCTGGCCCACAATCAAATCATGGCCCATGCAGCTCGCATGCGCAATCGCACGCGTGGTCGCTGGACCGTGCCCATGGTCGTGCGCATGCCATGCGGCGGCGGGATTCATGCCCCGGAATTGCATTCCGATAGCTTTGAAGCGACGTATGCCCATATTGCGGGACTCAAAATCGTCATGCCGTCGACGCCTTATGATGCTAAAGGGATGCTCCTTTCCGCGATCGACGACCCGGATCCGGTTATTTATCTGGAACACAAACGGATCTACCGTGCGGTCAAAGGTGAAGTTCCGGAAGGGTATTACACCGTTCCGCTCGGCAAAGGTGAGATTGCGCGTCCGGGGACAGACCTGACGATTGTGACCTGGGGCTATCTGCGTCACCTGGCCGTGCAAGTGGCAGACGCTCTTTCCGGCCAAGGCATCAACGCCGAAGTCGTTGACATCCGAACGATTTGTCCATTAGACGAGGCCCTCATTTTGGAATCTGTGGCAAAGACCGGCCGGTTGGTGATTTTACACGAAGCGCCTCGCAATTGCGGATTGGGTGCAGAAATCTCGGCGATCGTCTCGGAAGAAGCGATTTTTGCCTTGAAGGCACCGATCGTGCGTGTCACAGGCTACGACGTGACCATGCCGCTGCCCAAAGGTGAGAACTTATATTTACCAAATGAAAAACGATTGATGGCTGCGATTCAGAAGGTAATGGAATATTAACCACTGCCCCTCCGACCTCCCCTTCAACTTAAGGGGAGGCGAAGGAATGGAGACTATCTTATGGCGTTCGAATTCAAATTTCCTGATGTGGGCGAAGGTATTGTGGAAGGTCTGCTGGTGAAGTGGCGTGTCAAAGAAGGTGATACGATTTCTGAAGATCAGGTGCTTGCAGAAGTGGAAACCGATAAGGCCATCGTGGAAGTTCCATCTCCAAAAGCTGGCAAAGTTGTCAAGCTGCACGCCAAAGAGAATGAAACGATCAAAGTCGGACAGGTGATGGTCACCATTGAATAATTTTTTATGTAGGGGCGACCGGCCGGTCGCCCCTACTGAAGGTATTATGACCGCTACCAGCCCCAAAGGTCCAACGGTTGTCGGTGCCATAGCTGAAGAGCTTTCGTTTGAAGGTTTGGCCGCGGGAACAAGCGTCAAAGGTGCGATGACCAAGATTTCCGTGGTCTCCAAGATTCCTCCGGCGCTTCCCCGGACGCGCCGTTTGGCGAAAGAGCTTGGTGTGGCGCTCGAGACCGTCGTAGGCACCGGCCCGAGTGGAATTATCACCGAAAAAGATGTGGTAGGGGCACTATGATTTCTGGAGCACAAACCATCGATCCCGATAAATATGGTCCTGTGGAACGCCAGCCATTCCAAGGCGTGCGCAAGAGCATCGCGGCGCGGTTACTGAAAACAACAACCAGCACGCCGCTCGTCACACACTTCGATTTTACAGATGTTTCCGCCGTCGATGCCGTTCGCAAAGCCAATAAACTGACGTACATGCCCTTCTTTATCAAGGCCGTGACCGAAGCGCTGAAGGAATACCCGCGCATCAACAGCCAGTTGGATGAAGAAAAGGGCGAAATCGTTTATCTCAAGTATTACAATATCGGCATCGCCGTGGACACTCCCGCGGGGCTCATGGTGCCGGTCATCAAGGACGCCGATAAAAAATCGCTTGCGGAAATCAGCCAAGCTTTGACAGATATCTCCGAGCGGGCGCGCAGTCGTACGATCAAGCTGGAGGAGATGCGCGGCGGTTCGTTTACGATCTCCAACGTCGGGGCGGTCGGTGGGGTGTTTGCGACGCCGATCATGAATTACCCGCAGGCAGCGATTCTGGCGATTGGCAAAATCCGCGAAGTTCCGATGGTGCGCAGCGGCAAGATTGAAATCGGCAAAGAAGTTCCCTTCTCCCTCACGTTTGACCATCGCCTCATCGATGGCGCCGATGCTGGACGGTTTGTGAATAAGATGACCGAGCTCTTGAAAGAGCCGGAAACAATGCTTTTCTTGTAAAAGGAGGATGTATGAAAAAATTATTCAGTATCATGGTAGTCGGCCTCGTTGTTCTCTCTGCGGCATCAGTTTTTGCTTGCGAAGAGCATGAAGGTAAAAAACACAAAGGTTTTATGAAAGGTGCAGAGAAGCGCTGTGAAGAACTGGGGATGAAGCCTGGTTCGGACGAATTTCGCGGTTGCATGAAGGCCAACGAGCAGGCCATGAAAGAGCACAAAGAGATGCGCAAAAAATCGAATTAATGTGTGCGTCTATTTAGGGAATCAGGGAATCAGCGAAAAATCGGAAACGGCTCGATTTCAGCGAGCGTCGTGCAGAGAGCATCGGCCTGGTGTAAATCTTTTTTCTCATATGAGTTTGTCGTGGCCAAACAGCGCATGCCAGCAGCTTTGGCCGCAGCGATGCCTTTTGGCGAATCTTCAATGACCAGGCAGTCGTCACGTGTCAGCACAGGATTCCAGGGGTGCAATTCCTTCATCGTCTGAAAGGCAGTTGTATAACCTTCCGGATCGGGTTTGCCGCTTTTTACATTTTCCGCGCTGATGATGGGGTTGAAATATTCTTTCAACTCCAATTCGCGAAGCACAAAATCGATTTCCGATCGTGAAGCGCCGCTGACAATGCCCATTTTGGTCGTCGGTTGAATTTTGGTGATGAAATCCAGCACGCCCGGCAATATCGGAATATTGTGCTGCAGCAAAGAGAGGCTCACTGCGAGTTTGGTGTTGATGAGATCGGTCTTTTGTTGGGCCTGAAACTGCAGTCCGGCCTGATGCAGCACCGCATCGAGAAAGTCGCGATCGTTGAGGCCCAGGTATTGTGCGTTGTAGGTGGCTTCATCGAAGGAAATGCCGAGCGGCTCTAGCACGTCGAGCCAGGCTTCCATATGAATGGGTTCCGTGTCGACGATGACGCCGTCGAAGTCAAAAAGGGCAACGCGGAACATATACGCTCCTAAGAAACGGCATTTAAAAACTTATCGACTTGGATTCCCACTAATTGCCCCTGCGCCGCGGAAATCAAGGGAAACTGCGGCTTTCCGCAGAGCACGTCGCCACAGGCGAAGATGCCTTTAATCGACGTGGACAGCGTGTCATCAACCTTGATGGCGCCGGAGTCCGTGCATTCTACGTGCGACTTCCAAAACGCGGTTGTCAGGTGATAGTCATGGAGAAGGGTGAAGACGCCGTCAGTGGGAATTTCTTTTTCCACGCCGGCCGAGAGCACGGCGACTGAGGTGACGCGGTCGTCGCCGTTGATCCGCTTGATGCTGGTGGAGTACTGCGGTGTGATGCCTTTGGCTTCCAACGCTTTGATCATTGTTTCCGGGGCGTCGAGTTTTACTGACGGCACGATCAAGGAAATGCGGATTGTATATTTGGTGAGCTTTAAGGCTGCTTCGACCGCGTGCTGCGATTTTCCGACCACGATGACGTTGTGATCGCGCACGAATGGACCGTGCATGTCGACGTCGTGGTACACCCCTCGGCCAAACAACTTTTGTTCGCCTTCGATGGCGTGAGATCTCAGAGCTGCGCCGGTGGCGATGATCACAGCTTTGGATTCGTAACGCTCGCCTGCGGTACCGCTCACCACAAAAGGAGACGTGACAGTGAGCGAGATGGCTTCTGCCCCGACGTTTTCTCCGCCAGCCTCTTTCAAACGCTGATGCCACGAATCGATGACGGTTTTTCCATGCGTTTGGCCAGGCCACATGAGGAGTTCATCGACATGGCCCATGCCGGCAACATAGCCCTTGGCCGGATCTTTATCGATGACCAGCGTCTTCCAGCGACGGAGTGAGAGATGGATGGCTGCGGTGATGCCCGACGTGCCGCTGCCGATGATGATTGCGTCGTAGATGGCCATAATCAAAAAAGACTCTGCTGTGGATCAGGGGCTTTGGCCTCATCCGGATGGGAAATCTTCCAATCAACTTTTGCGCGCGCCTTGCCCGAACCAAATTTTGGCGTATAAAAAAGCTCTTTTTTTTCTGCGCCGAATTCATAGACCTGGCGCGTGATTTTTACGTCTTCGAGACAATATTTTTTCAGCTTATCGAACTCACCGCTGCGATAGTAGCGAATGGCATCCAAGCCGTCGCCGGTTTTGCCTTTGCCGAGCGTTGCGGAAGCCACGCTATCCAAGCTCACGCGATGGCCAAGCGTTTTGACCATTTCTTCCAGCAGATCCAATTGGGGCAGGGCTTTGAGGTCAAATTTGGAATAACTCTGCAGCACCGGTGTATCAAATTTTCGATTGTTGAATCCGACGAGCAGCGGTCGCGATTGTAGCCGATCGAAAAAAACACCTAATTCAGCTTCTTCATAAATCGTATATTTGCCATTCACGTAATCAAAAGCGCCGAGTACGGAGATACCGAGTTTATCCAAGGCATGCTTGCCGCCGACGTCATCGAAAGCATTTTTGGTTTCCAAATCGAAGACGACGATGTTTTTGCCGGAGGTCATCGTATTGCTGTTAATGCGACTCCGGAAGACAGATCAACAGTTTTATTGTGGTGAACTCTCTTTTTCACTCGTGGTTTCGCAAGATGCTGAAAAACTCTGCAGCGTTTTCTCCAGATCCAGTGAGCGGAAATCGACGGCCACCAAGAATTCAAGCACTGGATCATCCATGGTTCTGCCGGCGAAGGCCTTCGCGTGCAACGATGAACGCTTGTCGCTCAAATTGAGCGCCAACCCCAGGTGGCGATAAGGGCCGCCGGCGAAGTCGTCGATGAAATATTTTTTAGCGAGCACCTCGAATTGTTTTTCGGAAAGCTTCATGCCGGCCTTGAGATGCGATGCCGGGAATTGCTGAAACATCGGATTCATGGCGTGGCTCAGGCAAGCCAGTTCATTAGGTCCAGTAAAGGCCGACTTGATATAAGCTGGAGTGCCGATGAAGGCCGGACCGTGTTCTTTTTCCGCGTAATAGACTTTGAGGTTTTGATGATTCAATCGGCCAAATTGAGCGGATTGGCGCTCGATCTCAGTGAGACCATCTTCTTCCACCGTAGACGTGGGGGACGTCGATGCTGATCCTCCGAGTTGATTCAACTGACTGAACAACCCCGACGGTAAAACATCTTCAGGAAGAAGGACTAAAATGATCTCTTCGGCGCTCGACAGGGATATCAAGGGCGCTCCCGTTGAGGAACAGGAATCGACAGGAGACTTCCATTGTTCCGTAAATTTGATCCCCAGACAGGCGCGCTTGGGGAGCAGGTTTTGATAATTTTTCCACGTCCGAGCAAAGCTGGGATTTTTTTGCAGTTGGCCGAGGACCACGGAATCGTTCAGCCCGTTGGTCGACAGCGAAACGGCCAGGTCTACATCCTGAGGCAGATAAGCAAAGCAGGGATCGCATTCGATTTTGGTTTCGCCCTTGGGTTGGTCCAGGCACTGCAGCACGGTTTCAGGTGTCGTGGGTTGTGGAATGGTGGTGGTGGTATTCGAAAGATCAGTATTGTCAGGTGCTCCGCCGAGGCCGTAATTCCGGGACAGTTTTCCACCGCCGTGACAGGCCGCAATCATCGCGACCATGACGGTGACGATCCAGGGTGTGATCAAGTGACGTTTCATAAAGGTATCCTCACGGCCAAATGTTGCAAAGAACGGGCCATTTTTAAGATGATTCTATGTGCTTGAATTTTATGAATTCACTTCTGGGGACGGTTAAAAAATGTTCTCAGGATGAGAAAGTGATCGTCAAAATTGACCCGTCGGAAGTGTTCAAAAAAATGATGTGGATTATGTTGTCAACATTTTGAAGGCTTGTTATGGCGCGCCTCTCTTATGAACCTTAATGGCATTTCACTCCTGTTTTTGTTTGCGTTGGCCGTCATCGTTGGCTTGGTGATGGTGGTGGGAACGTCATTCTTAGGCAAGTGGCGTGGAAACAAAGCGCGATTTATTCCGTACGAATGCGGTCTCGATCCGGTGGGATCCCCACGTAGCCGCATGCCGCTAAAATTTTTTCTGGTCGCGGTGATTTTCATTATTTTTGATATCGAAGTGGTCTTTCTTTACCCGTGGGCGGTGGTCTTTCGTGATTTTGTGGCCGATGGCAAAGGGGTTTTAATGCTCGTCGAAATGGCCGTTTTTCTGGGTATCCTTGCCCTTGGATTTGGTTATCTGTGGGTGCGCGGGGCCCTGGAGTGGGAAGAATGAGTACAGGAACCGACATTATTACCACCCGTCTGGACGCGGTGCTCAATTGGGCGCGGAAGTATTCCCTGTGGCCGTTTCCCTTTGGCACGGCCTGCTGCGCCATTGAATTCATGGGTGCCGTGTCCAGCCGCTACGACATCTCGCGCTTTGGCGCCGAGCTCGTCCGCTTTTCTCCGCGCCAAGCGGATTTGCTGCTCGTCATGGGCACGGTGAGCTACAAACAGGCGCCGATTTTGAAACGCATTTATGACCAGATGTCGGATCCCAAGTGGGTTGTGGCCTACGGCGTCTGCGCGTCGACCGGCGGATTTTACGATAATTACCATACGCTTCAGGGCATCGACGAAATCATTCCAGTGGATGTGTACATCCCCGGCTG
>JACQOX010000121.1 GCA_016202335.1 Deltaproteobacteria bacterium | reverse complement strand
TCTGTGGACTTTGCGGGATCTACCCCACCCTAACCCTCCCCTTACAAAGGGGAGGGAAATTATCCAAATACGGCATGCCCTGAAAAATCCGATAAGGTTTTGAATTGCTTGAGCCGCTGTTCGATATCCGCTGTCGTGAGCGTGCGCATGCGATCGAGTCCAAAATCCTGGACCTGGAAAGAGGCCATGACGCTGCCAAAGACTGCGGCGCGGCGTAAATGTTCTTCACTGCCGTTGCCTGAGCGAGCCAGATAACCCATAAATCCACCGGCAAAGCTGTCACCAGCACCGGTCGGATCGACGATGAGTCCCAGCGGCATTCCCGGCGCTGAAAAGACAAAGTCTTTCGTAAACAAAAGCGCACCATGTTCCCCGCGTTTTATGATCACCACTTTGGGACCCCAATTCATGATCTCAGCCGCCGCATTCATCACATTCTTCTGATGCGTCAGCATCTTGGCTTCCATGTCGTTCACAAAGATCGCATCCACTCGTTTGATCACTTTTTGCAAATCTTCGCGGGCAGTGGTGATCCAATAATTCATGGTATCCATGGCCACAAATTTCACGACCGGCATCTGATCAAGCACTGAAGCTTGAATGCGCGGATGAATGTTCGCTAAAAAAAGATGGCTGGTCTGAGCGTGGTCGGAACTCAGCTTCGGTTCAAATGAAGCGAAGACACCGAGCTCGGTCGCGAGCGTCTCGGCATGGTTGATATCGTTCAAATAGTGACCGGACCAGCGAAACGTTTTCCCCTGCGGATTCACAACAATGCCACTGGTATCAATCCCTCGGCTCCGCAAGAAAGTGATGTGCTGGTCCTCAAAATCAGGACCAACCACACCTACCATGGCGACTTGAGAAAAAAAACTTGCCGCCGTGGAAAAATGCACAGCGGCGCCACCCAGCACGTTGTCGCGCTTTCCGGCCGGTGTTTCGAGATTATCGTATGCGACGGAACCGACGACTAAAATCATAACACCCCCTGTTTGAAATATTTTCCCATGATGAGATTCAACTTTTCCTTCGTTTCCTGCGGAATCACCTTCGGATCCGTCATCACCGCAAACTTAAGCGCACCGTGACATGGGCATGATGGTTCATCGGTTAAATGCGCGATCGCTGTCGTGATCGTCTTCTGCGCCTTCTCCACATTTTCCTGCATCGTCTTCACGACCATAGCCACATCCACGGGCCCCTCTTCTTCGTGCCAGCAATCGTAATCAGTTGAGAGCGCGATGGTCGCGTAGCAGATCTCGGCTTCACGGGCGAGCTTGGCTTCTTGATAATTGGTCATCCCGATCACATCGACATCCCATGAGCGATAGACGCGCGATTCAGCCCGCGACGAGAACATCGGGCCTTCGATGCAGACGTAGGTTCCACCGTCGTGAGCCGTGATGCCATGCGACTTTGTCGCCTGGACCAATTGTTTGCGGATGCGTTCACAGATGGGATCGGCAAAGCTGACATGGGCCGCAATGCCATTTCCAAAAAAAGTATCCACGCGATTCTTCGTGCGATCGATAAATTGATCCACGAGCACGAGATGGCCAGGATGAATGGCTTCCTTCATGCTCCCAACGGCTGATACCGAAATGATCTGGGAAACGCCCAAAGACTTCAAGGCATAGATGTTCGCGCGGAAATTGATCTCATGCGGAAGAATGCGATGACCGCGGCCATGGCGTGGAAGGAAGGCGACTTCTTTCCCGGCCAAGGTTCCTAACATCACTGCATCTGATGGTTTCCCGAACGGTGTGTCGATCCATTTTTCTTCTCGGATCGTCACGTCTTTCATTTGATAGAGACCGCTTCCTCCTATAATCCCAATGAGGCTCATTTTTTCTCCTTTTTCTCTGCTGTGGCGAGTTGTCCACAGGCCGCCAAAATATCGCGACCGCCGCTGATGCGTATGGGAGCTGGGATGCCACGATCCCAAAGGTACTTGCTCCACCATTCATATACTTTGGAATCAGGGCGTTTGTACTCTGATTCTTCGAAGGGATTGAAAGGGATGAGATTCACCTTGGCACGCACCCCCTTCAGAATCTGAACCAGCCGTTCGGCTTGGTCTTGACTGTCGTTGACGCCCTTGATGAGCACGTATTCAAACATAATCGTATGGCGCTTCTGTTCCGAATATTCTCGACAGAATTGCATGAGCTCAGCAATCGGATAGCGCTTATTGATGGGCATCAATTTGTCGCGAAGCTCATCGTTCGCTGCTGAAAGCGAAATGGCGATCTTCACATCAAAGCGCTCACAAAAGCGCTTAAGCTGCGGGATGAGCCCGGACGTTGAAACCGTGATACGCCGTTTGCCGAGCCCAAAGGCATTTTCAGAACTCATGAAAGTGATAGAATCGCAGACATTTTGAAAATTGGTGAGCGGTTCGCCCATGCCCATAAAGACGACATTGGTGATCGGCTTTTCGGTTTTTTGTTTCATGAGTCGCAGCTGCGACGTGATTTCACCGAGCGTCAAATTGCGCTTGAGCCCCATCATACCGGTGCGGCAAAAATCGCAGGCCATGGCGCACCCCACCTGCGAGGAAACACAGGCGGTGAGCCTCTCTCCGTCTTCCGAAGGAATCAGCACAGACTCAATCCGCTGACCGTCGCGCAGCTTCCACAAAAACTTTCGGGTGCCATCGCTTCCCTGAAGCATGGTGATCGGCTCGAGAGGATCGACCGCAAATCGCTCCTGCAACACAGCCCGCGCCGCCTTCGGCAGATTGGTCATTTCCTCGAACGATCCCACGGCATCACGGTAAAGCCACAGGACAAGCTGCGAAGCCGTAAAGGGTTTGAATCCCAGGGACGTCACGAGCGACGTCAAGTGCTCGAGCGACAGGTCGGTAAGGGCTGTGGTCATGGATTACTACTTCCTCAAACCGGCCGGGTAATCAATGCCAATGATCCGGGTTGAAGTGCACGGATGCGATACATCGACATGACCCCAGGAATCAATGCAGAGTATCCCTGATTCACTCTCACTGCGGGAGCTCCCATAGCGGATGAGATCATCAGAGCCCCACTCACGACCGTAATTGCAGCAAACACGTCATATGTCATGGTCTCAAAATCAGATTTTGTGTTGGCCAGACATAGGCGCTGCAACATAAAGTCGCCGGCGGTAAAAATGGTCTCAAATGATGAGGGCCGACGGATAAGATTCTTTGGCTCTTGGCGGCGGATGCTGTCGATAAAAGCCTGGCCGCGCAATCCATCAAAGTTTGTCACCTGCAGTGTCTGCTCGGTGTGCAACTCACGAGCTGGCTGGCGGTTCCAATCAAAAACTCTGTACGTTGTCCCATTCTTC
>JACQOX010000132.1 GCA_016202335.1 Deltaproteobacteria bacterium | reverse complement strand
ATTCCACCGTCCGACATTTCAGAAATGCTGCTGGAGCTCGATCCTTATCAGCGGGCAGCGTTGTTACGCACACTGGACGTCAAACGTCAGGTCGAAATCATCACAGAGCTCGATCTGCGCAAGCAAAAAGATCTCATCGAAGACCTCGATACACGAACTGTGGTGGAACTCTTTGACCGCATGCCTGCTGATGAAGCCACGGACTTGCTGCAAACGCTGTCCACCCGCGACGCCGCGCGCATCGTGACCGAGTTGCCGACGCGCAAGGCGCGCGAGATCGCCAATCTCATGCGCCATGAAACCGATTCTGCCGGCGGTTTGATGACCACCGAATATGTTGTTCTGTCGCCCGACATGACTGTCGGGGACACGATTGAACGCATTCGTTCTTTTGCCGGAAGGGTGGAAACGACACAGACGTCCTACGTCCTTGACGCCGAACGAAAGCTCATCGGTGCGGTGCGGATGAGTTCGCTTCTTTTGGAATCGAACCACATCCGCATCGAAGAAATTATGGAGCAAAAACCACCCGCGATTGAGGTCAACAGTTCCGTGAAGGATATCGCATTTCTATTTGATAAATATAATCTTTTCGTCGCGCCGGTTGTGAACGACCAAGGAGTGCTGGAGGGCATCATCACCATCGATGACGTCCTGTCCCGGGTGGTGGATGAAACCTGGGGAGAAAGGTCGGCCTTGTAGCGATGAACATGAATCTCCGCGCCAATCTGAAAAAAGTGAAGCTGCCGCCGGTGCGTGGGCTGTGGAGAAACTTGGCCATTTTCTTTGCGGTCTTGGGTCCAGGCATGATCACCGCCAACGTGGACAATGATGCTGGCGGCATCGCGACGTATTCGATTGCCGGTGCGCACTATGGATACGCCTTCGTGTGGACGGTCATTCCCATCATCGTGCTGCTCATGATTGTGCAGGAAATGAGCGCTCGCATGGGAGCTGTCACCGGAAAAGGGTTCTCCGATCTCATCCGCGAAAACTTTGGCGTTCGCGTCACGTTTTATATCATGTTGGCACTCCTCATCACCAACATCGCCAATACGATGGCGGAATTCTCCGGTGTTGCGGAATCGTTGCATATTTTTGGGGTTTCCAAATACGTCTCTGTGCCAATGGCAGCGTTCTTCGTCTGGCTCCTGGTCGTGAAAGGAAATTACCGCGTGGTAGAGAAAGTTTTTTTGATCGCCTGTCTTTTTTACGTTGCCTATCCGATCTCAGGTTTTCTGGCGAAGCCAGATTGGACCGAAGTCTCCTCGGCCATGGTCCATCCGAAGGTATGGTGGGGACAGGATTTCTTTTATCTCTTGGTCGGCTTGATCGGTACGACCATTGCACCGTGGATGCAGTTTTATATGCAGGCGTCGATCGTGGAAAAGGGCGTCGATGTGGCCAATTACCGTCAATCGCGCTGGGACGTCTTTGCCGGCTGCGTGATGGCGGGACTTGTGGTGTTCTTTATTATCCTGGCATGCGCGGCCACGCTGTATCCGGCCGGGGTTCATATTGAAAGCGCCGGCGATGCGGCGATGGCCTTGGCGCCACTGGCTGGGAAATATGCCTCGTGGCTGTTTGCCTTTGGACTCTTTAATGCGTCGCTGTTTGCGGCGTCGGTGCTGCCGCTCTCAACGGCATATTACATCTGCGAAGGTTTGGGATTTGAAGCAGGGATGAATAAATCGTTCCGTGAAGCGCCGTATTTCTATGGGCTGTACACGGCGATCATCGCCATCGGTGCAGCGGTTATCTTAATCCCGGGATTTCCGTTGTTGCGAGTCATGGTCTTCTCGCAGGTGCTGAATGGTATCCTCTTGCCATTCGTCTTGATCCTCATGCTGGTGCTCATCAATCGCAAGGACGTCATGGGCGAATTCACGAATCGTTTGAAGGGAAATGTGGCAGCGTGGATTGCCGTGCTCGTTCTTTTGGGACTCACCACATTTATGCTCATGTCGTCGTTCAAGTCGTGGCAAGGGCCCGTTTTTTCAGCAGTGCACCGAGTTGAATGAGCAGTGTTCCCCCGAGAATAGCGCTCACACCCAAGACTTCATTCATGGTGGGAATATTCCGAAACATCATGAAGTCTGCTGACAAGGTGACGACGGGAATGATGTAGGTTGCGGCTGTGGTGCGAAGCGGACCCCATTCGCGTAGCAGGCGAAAATAGCACAGCCAGGCGAGTGCCGTGGAAAAGAGGGCCAGATAACACGTCGCCGCCAGTGCGTTTGTAGACACAAAAACAGACGCGATTGATCGAGGACCTTCCAGCATCAAGGCGAGAACTGCCAAAAATACTGAGCTGGCCAGGTGTTGCTGGTAAAGGCTGGCATAGACGTTGATGTGTTGGCTTTTGAGGAGCAGCCGTCGATTCCACACCGTGCCGATGCCATAGCAGATCGCCATGATCGTGACGGCGATGATCCCCCACAGCTCTGTTGCGTTGCCGCCAAACTGGATGCGCGGGATATAAATCACCAAGATTCCTAAAAACCCCAGACCGATACCGGCTATTTTCATCCGGCTGGTGGCTTCGTCGCGTCTTAAGAACAAAAGCGAAAGCAGGAAGGTCCACAGCGGAACCGTACCGTTTAAAATCGCGGCAAGGCCAGCGGAGATGGCCTGTTCACCGAAATACAGGAACGAAAACGGAATCCCCTGAAGAAAAAGCCCCGCAGTCCACACTTTCAGGCGATCTCGGCGCTCGATCATCAGCGGTTTTTTCATGATGACGCCGAGGATGAACGTCAGGATCAAGGTCGACAACAGAACGCGGACAAAAGCCCCTGAAATGGGCGTAACGTGTTCGACCACGATTTTGATGGCGGGGAAAGACAGGCCCCAAAAAAATCCGATCAGCAGAAAGGCAAGGAGGTTCATGCTGGCCGAGGTTTTCGGACCGCTGCAGGCTTCACCCATTTTTCGGTGTTCTTGCGGCTTCCGGCGAGCCCCAGACTTCGGAAGAGGGGTTCAAAGGCTTCAGCGAGTTCGGCCATAAGCGCATTCTTGGTTTTTTCGTCGAGCGACCAGATTTCCTGCTTGAACGGTCCGAAGCCTTTTTTGCGGGTCTTGTAATAAAATTGTTCAGGGGACCAGTCGGCCTTGCGTTCATCGGCGCAGTTTTTTTCCAGCCATTGATAGATCTTATTTCGCAGTTCTTTGGGGAAGGCTTTGGAATCATAGACCATGTTTTGATAAGCTGTTGCCAGGTGGATCTCGACGGTCTGGCGTTTCGGGAAGTTGTCGAACGCCGAGTCGGGGAGCGTAGAGGCACCGTGCTGAACCACGCCGCCGACGCCAAACTGTTTGCGTGTGACGGTACCGAGGCGTTCCAAAGTATCGAAATCGATCTTCACCTTGGCGATGGAACCGTCTGGCAGGACCACGCCGCCGTGGGTGGTACCGCTCTGCACCGATATCTTGCTGATGCCAACGCATTCGGAGCCGCAGAGCGCGAGCGTACCGTTGTAGCCTTCCATAAAAGCGGTCAACTCTTCGACCGTGGAATTCTTGGTGCCGACTTCGCCGATTTCGCCCCCCACCGAAATGGTGACGCCTTTGGGTTCAACCTTGCGGATGTATTTGGTGAGTTCGGCCGTGGTTTCAAAATTCGCCCGCTGTTGTTCGTGGATGTGATCTTTGGAGAGATCCACAAGCGTCGAGGCGTCGATGTCGATATTGTAAAATCCAGTCTCCACGGCTTCAGCGATGAGTTTCTTGAGCCCGGCAATTTCTTTTTCCGGATCGGCCGCGAAGTTTTTGGCATTTACTTGGAAGTGATCGCCCTGGATGAAGACCGGTCCTTTGTAGTTTTCGCGGAGCGCAGCGGCCAGGATGCACGAGGCGTATTCGGCTGGGCGTTGCACGGTGTAGCTCACTTCGGTTTTGGCGATTTCAAGGAGGCAGGCCGAGGCATCGATTTTCTTGAGCACGCTGAAAATCGTGCGGGCGGTGTCATACGTCAGCGTTCGAATATTGATGGCGGGAACGGTGCAATCTTTCCACTGATCTTTGGCGCGGGCGATGTAAAAATCGTGGATCGACGCTGCTGGGGAACCCAAGTTCTGCGAGGCTTCCCAGATCATCCAGCGTGAAAGATTTTTGAGCTGTTCATCCTCGTTGAAGACGGCATTCCAGATTAATTGATCCACTAGTTCGCCTCGAAAGCGCTTTTCATCTTGGATCGTGAGCGTCGCATCCGCGGCGCTGCAGATGTTGGCGCAAGCGCTGTTTAATGCATCGAGGGAATTCCAGGTCTTCATACGTTCTCCTTTTTATTTTAACTCTTGAAG
Organism: Deltaproteobacteria bacterium; assembly: GCA_016202335.1. Classification (GTDB taxonomy): domain Bacteria; phylum UBA10199; class UBA10199; order 2-02-FULL-44-16; family 2-02-FULL-44-16; genus JACQOX01. The sequence goes on along the minus strand of JACQOX010000132.1, from coordinate 18,631 downwards.
TGCGTGTTTAATGTTTTTGATCCCTTCTTCGATGTTGTCCATCGAGGTGGCATAAGACAGTCTTATGTAACCTGGGGCACCGAAGGGATCCCCGCTCACGGTTGCGACGTGGGCGTGGGCGAGCAGGTATTCGGCCAGGGCCGTGGCATTGTCAATGATTCCCGTCAGGCTCTTTTTCCCGAAATAAGCGCCGACAAAAGGAAACAGGAAAAAGGCGCCGGGAGGGCGTCTACAGGTGACTGCAGGGATGTCCTGGATGAGCTCAAACATGCGATTCCGCCGTTTTTCGAATTCAACGACCATGGTCTTGACAGCTGATTCAGACCGTTCGCTGGTGAGCGCGGTGACACAGGCTTTTTGCACAAAGGAGACGGTGGAGCTCGTCTGCTGATCTTGAAGGGCCTGCATCTTGGCGATGATGTGTTTTGGGCCAACGGCATAGCCCACGCGCCAACCGGTCATGGCGTACGCCTTTGAAACTCCATTAAAGGTGATGAGCTGTTCGCGAATCTCGGGAAGCACGGTCATGGCCGACGCGAACGGTTGACCATCGTACATGATTTTTTCGTAAATTTCGTCGGAAAGGATCGCCAGATCGTGATCTGCAGCGATGCGTAAAAGTTTTTTCAGGTGTTCTGCGGAATACGCGCTGCCCGTGGGATTTGACGGCGAATTGAGAATAAGAGCTTTGGTGTTGGGACTAATGGCCTTTTTGAGTTTCTCGGCGCTGAGTAAAAAATTTTCTTCCAAGGTGGTGGTGATGATGTGGGGAACGCCGCCGGCGAGCTTCACCTGCTCTGGGTAAGACACCCAATAGGGAGCGGGGATGATGACTTCATCGCCTTCATTGATGAGCGTGAGCAGCGCGTTGGCAATGGCGTGTTTGACCCCAAAGGTGACGATAATTTCTTCTGCCGAAAAGTCAGTTCCCTGATCGCGTTTGAGCTTCTGGCGGATGGCGTCTTTGAGTTCCGGAATGCCGCCGGTTTGCGTGTATTTCGTAAAGCCGGCATCGAGCGCGGCTTTGGCCGCATCTTTAATATGCGTCGGCGTATCGAAATCCGGTTCGCCGACCGTGAAGTCAATGACCCTCACGCCTTTGGCTTTGAGTTCCTTTGCCTTGGCGGCCATGGCCAACGTAGCTGAGGGCTTCAGGTTTTGTGCGCGGTTTGAAAGTTTTAGCATAGGCTGAGGGGAGAATTACTTCACTTTTAATTTTTTTCTCAATCTTTCTTCCACAATCGGATGGATCATGCCGTAACCGCTGCCGCCGAAGGTGATCACTTCTTTAATAATAGAAGAACTCACATGGGCGTATTTGCCTTCGGTCATCATGTAGAGGATTTCGATGTTCGGGGCGAGGGTCTTGTTGGCCAGCGCCATCTGCGACTCGTATTCGTAGTCACTCATATTGCGGATGCCGCGCAGAATCGTGAACACGCCGCGTTTTTTGGTATAGTTCACGAGCAATCCATTGAAGGTGTCGACTTCGACGCGCGGTTCATTTTTGAAAATGAGCCGCAGCATGTCGACGCGTTCTTTGGGCGTAAACATCGGGATTTTGGTGGTGTTGGTGGCAACGGCGATGATGATGCGGTCGAAGAGTTTCAAGCCGCGTTCAACGATATTGAGATGACCGTCGGTTGGGGGATCAAAAGTACCTGAACATATGGCAGAGCGCATCGTCATCTTGGTTGTTGCAGCAGCTGGTTTTTTTCAACAGCCTGCCCTAAAAAACTGATGAGCGTCTGACCATAGGCTCGCTGGTCCGTCAATGTGAATCCAGGAATCTCGTCGATGGGTTCTTTGGGATGATGTTCAACGACAATGAGACCATCGTCCGCAAGGAGCTCAGCTTTCTCGAGTTGAAAGAGGGTGGCGTTGACGAGCCGTTTTAAATACGGCGGGTCGACGAAGATGAGATCGAATTTTTGATTCATCTTGGCCATTTTTCGAATCGCGGCATCGACCGGCAACATCATGATCTGCGCGCGATCATCCAGATGGCAGTGCTTCACATTTCGATAGATATATTCCACCGGAACTTTTGATTTTTCCACAAACGTGCAGCGTTTGGCGCCGCGAGACAGCGCTTCAATCCCCATGGAGCCTGTGCCGGCGAAGAGATCCAAGACGTCGAACTGTTCGACATTCATGAGAATATTGAAGACCGCTTCTTTGACCTGATCGAGAGCAGGGCGCGTTTCCGTTCCCTTGGGAGCGTACAATCGAAAGCCTTTGGCCGTGCCGGTGATGACGCGCATGTCAGACTTTCTTTTTTGCTTCTTTGAGCGCCAATTTTGCGAAGTCGAGAAAATCTTTCAAGTTTTTTGGGTCATCGGCATATTCTTCTTCAATGCGGCGTAATGTTCGTTCGATGATCGCTGCTTTATTGATGAGTACGTCGTCAGCCATGAATCGACCCTCTCTTCAGAATGTCATTGATGATGTCTTTTCGTTCTTCGTTGAAACGCGCGTAGGCAGAATAGATAAAGGTTTCAAAGGTATTTTTGTCGGTTTCATCAGAACAATAAAGAATGGTTCCTTCAGAAATGATTTGGACAGCCATGACTGGCGTGGTTTTGCGAAGATCAACCAGATCAATATTGCGGCCACATTTTTTTGCGAGCTGTTCTTGGAGTTCAAAACGTTTCACATTTGAAAGGGGTTTTGAAAAAAGCACGCCGACGTCAATGTCACTTTGCACGTGGGTTTGACGTTTAAAGAAAGATCCAAATCCATACACAGCGATCACGGGAAGAGGGCTTGTTTTCGCCCAATGGACGATGAGCTGTTTGATGGTGCCCACGGATGATGTGTTTTTCATGATAGTGCATGGTATCTGGGAAATGGCAAAAGAGTGCAATGCGGTTTTTAGGATATGTCTCAGCCGAACAATGCTGCGAGCGAAAACGTGAGGTGCGTTCGTTCTGTGGGGACGCTCGATGCCTCGTAAATAATGAAGTTGCCTTGTTCGCGTGTGGATACGATCGCCAAAGACGGCTGTGATGCGGCAGCAAATCCAAAACCGTGTGAAAGCCATGAAGCGAAAATTGGCGACATGGTGATCATATTTACGTCAAAGAATCATTACTGGCCATTGCCGCTCGGCGGCGAGCAAAAAGATCGGGGAATCGATCATCGCTCCATTTCCAGGGTTGCTGGATTTGACGACGAACCTCCAGAGGACGGGGGTCAAACACTCTGTCTTCAGGTAAAAGAAGATGTCCAGTGCGTAGCTCCATGCCATTGATGATTTTTCGGAGGTTGCCGCGTTCACGAGGTGTCAGCCAAGCATCGGTTTCAGATGCCAATTTTAATAGACCTTGATCGCCAGAAGTTTCGAAGGTTTTCCTGATGAAACCTTCGGCCCAGCGCTGCCAACCTTTTCGGACATAATAGGCGAGTCTGCGAGGTGGTTCAAACCTCGTTGCCTGCGAAGAGCTGCCAGTAGGCATGACATAGAGTTTGTGGTCAATGAATACACCTGCGCTGTCTACCATGTCAGTAAATCTTCTGAAATTATATTCACGAGGGAGGTTTGCTGGTTCAATGTCGGAAAACATGCCGATAAAAGCAGCGGCCGACATTTCTACGTAGGCATAGGAAGGAAGCACAAGCGCAGATTTATCTAGGTAATATGCTTTACCATTGGGGGAAATCGAATTTCCTTTGGGGTCGGTCCGAAACAATGGCACACCACCAACAGATGTCCACTGCATGACAGCATCCTCTTCCCAGGGAAAAATTGAAAGTCCCAGTTGCAGTGTTTTGATGGCAATTTCCGTCCGATGGTTTTCCATATTAGGGTCTGGCCCCCCGGCTAAATCGATCGGGTCTGAGAGAACAAATGTTGAAATGCGATGACTATTGCTGTGCAGATAGTCTGCAGCGAGAGACATGTCGTATTCTTTAAATAAGTTAACCTGAAGAAAAGTGACGGCGCCTCGCCGATACAGGTCACGAATGGTAGCGTACTGAGTTGGGTCATCAAGCCAATCATAGTAGCGAGAATCGTGGATATCTGAGTCGAACATTTTTTGAATGGCGCTCAGTCCCATATCATCTGTTCTGTGCTGAAAAGCACGATATCTTTCTAAGAGTAGATCGGACACATTTGTTTCGCCTCTCTTAGATTCAAGTCCATCGTACAATGCGGCGAAATCTGCAGGTCCTTGCAATTGTTCGAAGCGATGTCGAAACTGTTCTGCCGTATCAGAGACGTGAAAAAGGGCACCAAACAAGGTATCTTGAACGGCGAGCTGTGGATTGTAATCGAGGCGTACCAGATGTTGGGTGGTTTTGTTTACGAGACTATATCCCTGAGTCGTTCCAACCGCCACAAGGGTTGTTTGCGGTCGTGCGTCCCAAAAATGGACGGCAAAACCAATTTCATCGGGTGTTTGCCATATATAGGGCATTTTACTGCCCATGCTCTGAAGCTGGATGGCGCTTGTGCGCATGCCGATAGAAAAAATGCTCATATCCTATTATCGGCAATTTTCAGGAAAGGTTGCTAGATCCGCATCAGCAGGTCCTGTAAGGCATCGCCGGTAGTGAGGGAAATACCGAGCCAGAGGAGGGCCATGCCCAAAATCAGCATGAGGAGGGAAAGCGACGTCCCGATGATGCCCATGGTGAGCCCGGTTTTGGCGATGGAATCACCTTTGGCCGGGGCTTCGCCGCGCTTGATGGCCTTGAGCTCGAAGACAGCCAAGATGATGGCGGGAATGCCGGTGATGAAGCCGAAGCAGAGAAAAGAGAGCACGCCCAAGATCATGGCGGCAATGGCGCGGACAGAAGCGGCTTGTGTTTGCATGAAAATTCCCTTTCTTGACAAGGCGAATTCTTTACTCAAGTTACGCCGTTAACTCAAGGGAGATCACATGAAAAAGGGGCTTACTTTATTGATCGCCGTGCTGACGGTGATGGTCGCGAATGATGCTGGCGCCAAGAAAACAACGTATGTGGCGACGAATCATCGGTTCAATTATGTGAAGCGAGATGAAGTCTCCCATAAACTTGCTGCTGAACGCCAGATGAACCATCCGGCTGACGTTGATGAAGCCAAGCTTCGCGAAGCACTGGCTTCAATCCGGATCGCTAAAAAAAGCTTCGGCGAAGAGGACGCGAAGACTCACGAGGCCTTTGGGGAATCAGCGATCAACTTCTTGGCAGTGAATCTCAGCAAGGCATTTCGGGAAGCGGCTTCGAATGAAGAAATTGTTTTTTCGTATCTCGATAAAGATCCGATCTTTATTATCCGCAACGATCGCCTGACCATCGGCACAGTCTGGATCCACGGCAATGAGCTCCATGTGCAATTTCAAAAACTGTGGGCCAAAATGACGATCGACACCGATCGCCGCGGTAATGAACGGAAGGCGGCGTCCATGGCCCGCGGGATGCGCATCGCCTTTGATCCCGCGCCCAACCAAAAGTTGGGACTCGACGATGCCAAGGAGTTGATCATTGACCTTTCGGCCCAGGTGAACGTGGCAGCTGAACCAGCTGAAAAAACCACTGAAATAGCGGTGAAAGGGACTCCAACCCATGCTCCCGATGCCAAAGAACGCCTCCAAAAGCTTGAGGCCCTCAAGAAAGAAGGGCTCATCACCGACAAAGAATACGCTGAAAAGCGGAAGGAAATCTTGCAGGGCCTGTAATTTTCCCCTTGAAATAAAGGCGCAACTTCTGCTGGGAATGACCGATAAGAGAGATATGGCCATTCAACCTTTACAGCTTCAGCAGATCTACGTCCCCACGCTGTCACTCGCCTCACCAGCCGCGGCGATGAACCCAGCTGGGTTTTCCCGCTACGCTCTCTCAGGCGCGCATCCTCAACAGCTTTCGTCGAACTCGCGATTGCCGTCCATCTTCTGGTTGGAACCAGGTGCTACGCGTTATCTCTTGGGGGTCTTAGCAGAAGTCGAAGTACGAGCCGGGGAAGCTGTGGCAAAGCAGATGGTTTTTGGGGTTACGTTTTATGTCGGACGCCATCGCGATCTCGAAGACCACGTCCGAGAGATTGGACTTCCCATCAATTTCCCCTGGGCTGGAGAACTGACGATTTCCAATGCTCGAGATAAAGCAGGATTGGGGGAGATTATCGCGGTGAACGAAACGTCGGGTGCGCTTGCCGGTCGGTACCGACTGAATCACCGTTCGCTTGCGGAAACGTATCGCGACAAAATGCCGGTGCCCATTGCATCTGCGGCCAAATTCATGTCGTTTGATGAAAACAACCAACACCTTGATCAACGTCTCAACGTTGATCGCATCAATCTTCGGCACGCGATCGATAATGTGATCAATCAGTGGGGCAATGCCAATGGTATTGCCCGCGACAGCGCAGAAATGAGAGCCGTTGCACTGCAAATTCAACAAGAGGTGCTTTCGGAAAGAAAAGCGCAGGTGGCCCTCGATTTTATCACGGAAAACTTTTTGGATATCTATAGAGAACGGCCAGCAGGAGTGGATGCGACGGTGAAAAAATATCATGATTCTCACGAAAGAAAGTACGCGAATGCGCTGTTTGCAATGCATGAGCGATACCTCAAAGGCCCGCACTTCGAACTTTTTCTCTTGGATGATCCCCCGGCTGTTGGTTAGGAGGGATGCATGACCAACACCTCAAAAAAGAAGCTCCGCCTGGATGAGCTCCTGCTCGAGCGTGAACTGGTCTCGTCGCTCAAAGAGGCGCAGGCGCTCATCATGAGCGGCGAGATTTTGGTTCATGAGCGACCGCACAGTAAACCCGGTGAGCTGATTGCCACGAGTGCCGTCATTCGGCTTCGCAGTGAACCTTCGGTGTACGTCAGCCGCGGTGGTCTCAAGCTGGCTCACGCGTTGAAAATCTTTCAGGTTGAGGTGAAAGATCGGGTCTGTCTCGATGTGGGGGCTTCGACCGGAGGTTTTACCGACTGTTTGTTGCAGCACGGCGCTCAAAAAGTGTTCGCGGTCGATGTCGGCTACGGCATCCTCGACGACAAACTTCGCCGCGATCCGCGCGTCGTGGTTTTGGAGCGCACGAACATCCGTCATTTTACACCGGCGATGATGCGCGATGCGATTGATGTCGTCACCATCGATGTTTCATTTATTTCCGTGGAAGCGGTGCTGCCGGTGATTCATACCCTGATCGACGGCGAAGCGCATGTCATCACGCTGATCAAGCCGCAGTTTGAAGTGGAAAAAGAGGAAGTGGGCGAGGGGGGCATCATCCGCGATCCCAAACTCCATCAAAAGGCCATCGATCGGATTCTTGGTGCAGCCAAGAAACTCAAGTGGTCGGTGAAGGGCACGACCGAGTCTCCGATCAAAGGGGCGAAAGGAAACCTCGAATTCCTCGCCCATTTTGTGATTTGACTCGTCCGCTCATCCTGAGGTTCTCGAAGGATGAGCTCACCCTTCGACGAGCTCAGGGTGAGCGGATTTTCATTCCGCTCAAACGATTCAATTATTGCTTTTTGATGTTGCGATGTTAAACGACAGCGCATGTTTTTACGTCTTCTCCTGATTCCACTTCTTGCTCTGGTTCTTTTTTCTTCCGGATGCGCTTCCAAACAGCGTTCTGCGGTAGTGCAACCACCTCAGCAGAAAGAAGATCCCTATTATCTCTTTTTAGAAAGCAGCCTTCTGGCGGAAAAAGGGAAGACGCGCGAAGCGCTGGAAAAGCTCGATCGGCTGATCGAAATTCAACCCAAGGTCGCCCATTTTCATTTTCTGCGGGCAAAGTACCTCGTCGGCGAAAATAAAATTGAAGAAGCCATCGAGGCCTGCAAACAGGCGATTGAATTCGATGCAAAATCCGTTGAACCCCATCTTTTCCTGGCCAAGCTGTACATCACGCTCGACCGCCACCGCGAGGCCATCGCTTGGCTTGAAAAAACAATCGCCATTGCACCGGACAAAGAAGAGACCTATCCGCTCCTCGCCGATCAATACGTGGTCACGCGCCGTTACCAAAAGGCCATCGAAACGATGAACGCGCTTTTGAAGCTGAACCCGGATGAAACTGCGGCCTACATGTATTTGGCGGCGATTTACGCCAAGGACTTGAAAAATCCGACGCTGGCGCTCCGCATGTACCACAAGGCCTTGGACCTCGAACCTGAAAATGTCGGCATCCATCACGCCATCGCGGAATTTCATCTGGGCCGCCGAAACTTACGCGAAGCACTCGGTCGGTTTCAGGAAATTGAAAAACGCGTTCCATCCGACATCGCCATCAAACTTCGCATTGCGCTGCTGCATTATGAACTCAAAGACCATGCGCGGGCGACCCAGAAACTCAAACAGATCATCGCCGAAAACCCGGAAGCGGAAACCGTGCGCTATTATCTCGGTGTCCTTTATGAAAGCATTCGCCGCTACGACGACGCCATCGCTGAGTTTGCCTTAGTTTCACCTCGCTCTGGAGCATTTAAGGACGCGCGTCTGCACCTGGCGGCACTTCATCGCAAAAAAGAAAAGAAGGAAAAGGCGATTGAAGTCATTCAAGATGCCATTCACGAGATCAAAGACATTCCAGAATTCTACGAATTTTTGGCGGCGCTCTATGAAGAAGAAGATGCCTACGAAGCAGCGGTTGGCATTTTGAAAGAGGGCATTTTGGCGCTGCCGCAATCGGAAAGGCTTTACCTCATGCTCGGCATGGTATCCGAAAAGCTCAAACAGCGTGATGAGGCCATGGCTGCGATGAAAAAAGTCATCGAGCTCAACCCACAAAATGCGACGGCGCTGAATTACTTAGGCTATGCTTACGCTGAGCGCGGCGAAAATTTAGAAGAAGCCGAACGGCTCGTGAAGCAGGCCCTCAAGCTGAAACCCAGTGATGGCTACATCATGGACAGCCTGGGCTGGGTGTATTTCAAGCAAGGCAAAGTCGATGCCGCACTGGAAGTGCTCATAAAAGCCGACAAACAGAGCCCCCGCGAAGCAACGATCCTCTTCCACTTGGGCGAGGTGTGGCTCGCACGGGGCCAGAAAAACAAGGCTCGGCAGTTCTTCGAGCGTTCGCTCGCATTGTGGAACAAAAAATCGCCTGATGTTCGCGATGACGAAGAGATCGAACGCATTCGCATGCGACTGGAGAGCCTTAAAAAATGAAGGCACTCTGCAGATCAGTGCTTGTAAGTGGATTCATCTTCATGCTCCTCGGTTGTCATCGAAAACCTCTTCATCCCCTCTCGGAAATGACCGTATCAGGAAAACGGGCCTTGGCCGTGATTCAGTGGCACGACGCCGAAGGCATCCGAGAAACCGAAGCAGCGCTCGTGTGGGCCAGTCCGGATAAGTTTCGAGCGGAAGCCATCGATCCGCTGGCAGGTGTGTGGGCGGTCGCGGCTTCGGACGGCAAAAAACTGCGCATCTGGAATCTGGATGAGGGCAGGGTCAGGACGGTGGCCCTGAATGGCAAAAATCTGGCACACGTCATCGGCGGGCCAATTGAAATAGAAGAGCTTATTTCAAGACTGAACAACAATGACCGTCGGATCGAAATCGTCTTTTCCCCCACGATAAAAACCGTGGTGACATACAAAGAAGCACAGTGTGTGCTGCATATTCCTTTGAGTCTCTTTCGATTAAATCAATCATGAAGCGAACGCTGCTCGCCATTTTGTTGTCGGTCGTGAGTTGTACCCACCGCGTGGAGCGGGATCCTTCAGAAATCGTGTTGTCGCTGAATGCCGACCCCGCGACGCTGAACCCCATACTCATCACCGAAATGTCGGGAGCCCAAGTCGCTTCTTTTATCTATGAAAGCCTGTTCGATCGCGACAATGAAACGCTTGGCTATAAACCCAAACTCGCCGAGTCGTGGGATGTTTCCGCGGACAAACTCACGTATACCTTTCATCTGCGACGAGATGTCCATTGGCATGATGGTCAGCCCTTCACGGCCGACGACGTCATCTTCACGATGGCGAAGGTGTTGGATCCCAAGGTGGATGCGGCCTCGCACCGACAGAGCTATCGCGATTTGAAATCCTATAAAAAGTTGGACGACTGGACCGTGCAGTTTACTTTTGGGAAACCGTATTTTCGAGCGCTGCTGGTGCTTGGAGCCATGTCCATCGTCCCCAAGCATATCTTTGAAGACGGCGATTTCAATGCCCATGCCGCGAATCGCTTTCCCGTGGGTACGGGACCGTATCGCTTCGTGGCATGGAAAACAGGTGAGCGACTCCGACTTTCGCGAAACGAAACGTATTGGGGAAAAAAGCCCCGCATCACCGGGGTCCAATTTTTGGTCATTCCCGATTCGACCGTGGCCTTTCAGCTGTTCAAAAAAGGTGGCATCGACATGCAGGACCTTCGCGCGGTGCAGTGGGCCAAGCAGACCGGCAGTCAAAACTTTCAAAAACGCTTTGCCAAGTATCGCTATTATCTCCCGAACTATGCCTACATTGGGTGGAATCTCCGCAAACCTCTTTTTGCTGATGCCAAGGTGAGAACGGCTTTGGCCATGGCCATCGATCGCGAGAACATCTTGAACAAGCTGCTGTTTCGTCAAGGCGAGATGGTCTCGGGCGATGCTTATAAATGGAGTAACAGCTACGACTCGAGTCTTCCTCCGATTCCGTTCGATCCGGCCAGGGCCAAGCAACTTCTCGATGAAGCCGGTTGGACCGACCACGACGGGGACGGTCTGCGCGATCGCGACGGCGTTCCCTTTCGTTTCAATTTTCTCTTTCCGTCAGGATCAAAATTTTATCGCAGCCTGGGTCTCATCATGCGTTCCGAACTCGTGCGCTTAGGCATCGACATGAACTTGCAGCAACTCGAATGGGCAACGATGATCAAGCTCGTTCATGAACACGATTTCGATGCTGTGGGGCTTGCCTGGTCACTGCCGCTCGACAATGATCCTTTTCAGATCTGGCACTCATCACAAAGAGATCGCGGCTCAAATGCCATCGGCTTTTCCAATCTCGAGGTTGACAGGCTCCTGGAACAAGCTCGACTGGAATACAACGATGAGAAACGGGCGGCCATGTATCGACAGCTGCATCGCATTTTGTACGACGAACAGCCGGTGGCCTTTCTTTTCACGATGCCGACGCTCGTGGCCGTTGATCGGCGGTTCATCGATGTCAAAGAATATAAAGTAGGGCTTGATCTGCTCGAGTGGGGAGTGGGAAGTACGGAGAAACTTTTGGCGTGGTAAATTTATGACCCTTTATCTTCTCAAACGCATCTTGCTGATGATTCCGACTCTGGTGGGCATCACACTGGTGACTTTTCTGATGATCCGGTTGGCGCCGGGGGATCCGGCGTCGCTCAAGGCCCAGGGGTCAGCCGAATCGCTGGCCTCGGATCGCGCGTCGCAAGAGATCGTTCTCGAAACGCAAAAACTCTACGGTCTCGATCGGCCGTGGCTTGAACAATATGGTTTATGGATGAAGCGGCTGGCGACGCTCGATTTTGGGACGTCGTACCGCGACCACCGGTCCGTGCTTTCCAAGATTGCCGAAGCGCTGCCCGTGACGCTCGCGCTCAACGTCATCACTATTTTCATCATCTACCTGATCTCCATTCCGCTGGGAGCTTATTCAGCATTGAAGCCTCAAGGTTTTGTCGACCGCGCATCGACGCTCGTGCTGTTTTTCCTGTTTTCACTGCCGAACTTTTGGGTGGCCATGGTGCTCCTGCTGGTCTTCGCCGGCGGCGACTATCTCAACTGGTTTCCGCTGGTGGGCATTGTGTCGCAGGGTGCTGAAGCTCTCCCGTGGTATGAATACCTCACCAACATCGCCTGGCACCTGGTGCTGCCGATCGTGTGCTTGACGTACGGCGGGCTGGCGTTTCTGTCGCGCTTCACGCGCGGCGCCATGCTCGAAGTCATCCGCCAGGACTACATCCGCACGGCCCGCGCCAAGGGGCTCTCAGAGTGGAAAGTCGTTTCCCGGCATGCGCTGCGCAATGCCGCGATTCCGCTCCTCACGCTCATGAGCACGCTCTTGCCGTCGCTCCTCGGTGGCAGCGTCATCATCGAAAAAATTTTTGCCATTCCGGGCATGGGACGGCTTGGCTTTGAATCTGTGCTCGCGCGCGACTATCCAGTGGTCATGGCCATTGCCACCATCAGCGCGGTGCTGACGCTCCTGAGTATTCTCATCACGGATCTTCTGTATGCCGTCGTCGATCCACGGGTCACTTTTGAATAAAAACTTTATGTCGGAATCGTATACACATGTTGTTTGGCAGCAGTTCCGCAAGAGTCGCTTGGCCGTCGTGTGCCTGGTATTTATTCTGCTTATGGGGGCGACGGCGATATGTGCGCCGTTTCTCGCCAATGACCACGCCCTTCTTTTTTCACCGCCCATTCCCTTTGGCCCTGCGGATCATGATCTCGAACACGTGCTCGAAGGGCCATCGGCTCTGCACTTACTGGGGACGGATGGCGATGGTCGCGACGTTGCTGCGCAGCTCATCTGGGGCAGTCGGGTCTCGTTGTCCGTTGGATTCCTTGCCGTTGGACTCGCGGTACTCATTGGAATTTTCGTGGGCTGCCTGGCGGGATACTACGGGGGCATCATCGACATCATCCTCTCAAGGCTCATCGAAGTCATGATCTGCTTTCCGACGTTTTTTCTGATTTTAGCGATTCTCGCCTTTGTCGGGCCGTCGATTTACAACATCATGATTGCGATCGGCCTCACGGGTTGGACGGGCGTGGCGCGGTTGGTGCGGGGTGAAATGTTGAAGCTTCGCACGCGCGAATTTGTGACGGCCGCGCGCATCGTCGGCGCGTCGGATCGCTATCTCATCATCCGCCATTTGCTGCCGCACGCGCTGACGCCAGTGCTCGTATCAGCAACGTTTGGCGTCGCGAGCGCCATCCTGGTCGAAGCGTCGCTGTCATTTTTGGGATTCGGCGTGCCGCCGCAGACACCGAGTTGGGGAAGTCTGTTGTCATCGGCCCAGGAATTTGTGGACAGCGCTCCGTGGTTGACGTTAGCTCCGGGCTTCGCGATTTTTTTATGCGTCACGGCTTACAACATTGTCGGTGAGCGACTCCGGGATGCCATCGACCCAAGGATGAAAACCTAAATGCCGATCCTTTCTGTAGAAAAACTTCAAACGCAATTGGCGACATCTGAAGGCTTGATCACGCCTGTGGATGAAGTTTCCTTGAGCCTTAAACGTGGAGAAACACTGGGCGTGGTGGGGGAATCGGGTTCGGGCAAAAGTATGCTGGCGCTTTCGCTCATGCGACTCATCCCGAATCCACCAGGCCGCATCGTCGGCGGAAAAGTGCTCTATCGCCACGACGAAGCCGATGATCCGATCGATTTTTTGAAACTCTCTGATGAAGGCATGCGCAAGCGACGCGGAAAAAACATTGCCATGATCTTTCAGGAGCCGATGACGTCGCTGAATCCTTTGTACACCATCGGCGATCAAATCGGTGAAGCGTTGGCGATTCATGACGGCAAGGATCGTTCTTCCATTCGGGGGCGCACCTTGGAACTCATCGATCTCGTCGGAATTCCCGATCCCAAGCACCGCATCGACGCTTATCCTCACGAGCTCTCCGGTGGGATGCGCCAACGAGCCATGATCGCCATGGCACTGTCGTGTAATCCCGACATCTTGATCGCCGATGAACCGACGACCGCGCTGGATGTGACGATTCAGGCTCAAATCCTGGAGCTCATGCAACGGCTGCAGCGCGAACTGCACATGGCGATGATGTTTATCACCCACGATTTTGGGGTCGTGGCGGAAATTGCGGATCGCGTGATGGTCATGTACGCGGGGCAAGTGGTGGAGTCGGGGACCACGAAAGAAATTTTTTCGAATCCGAAACATCCCTACACGCAGGCGCTCCTTTCCGCGGTGCCTGTCTTGGAAGTGAGGCCAGATCGCATGAAGCTCACCACCATTCCCGGTACAGTGCCGCCGCTTTCGAAACTTCCGCAGGGCTGTCATTTTCAGGATCGCTGCCCAAAGGTGCAGCAGAAATGCCGTAAAGAAGAAGTGCCCGAAGATCCCTGTGGTATCGGAAGATTGGTGAGGTGTTTTTATGCCCGGTAATCCGCTTGTTCAACTTGAACAGGTCATCAAAACCTTCCCCCTGCGCAAGGGGTGGTTCGAGAAGGAGAAGGGCAACGTCCACGCCGTGAATGGCGTGGATTTGGAAATATTTTCCGGCGAAACGTTGGGGCTCGTGGGGGAAAGTGGCTGCGGAAAATCTACGCTCGGATCGCTCATTCTGCGACTCCTCAAGGTCGACAGCGGCGCCATCCGCCTGGACGGCCGAGATCTGACGGAACTGAATCGCAAAGAACTCTTTGCGCTCCGGCGTCAAATGCAGGTGATCTTTCAAGACCCCTATGCCTCGCTCAACCCCCGCATGACCATCGGTGAAACGCTGTGCGAACCGCTCATCATCCATCGCCTCGGTTCGAAACAGGATCGCGAAGCACGCGTCGACGAACTCCTTCGGTTGGTGGGGCTTTCCCCAGACGTGGGAAGCCGCTATCCGCATGAATTTTCTGGCGGTCAACGCCAGCGGATCGGCATTGCCCGTGCTTTGGCCTTGAATCCGAAACTCATCATTGCCGACGAGCCGGTCTCTTCGCTCGATGTCTCCATCCGCGGCGAAGTCTTGAATTTGCTGATGTCCCTGCAGGAGCGCTTTGGGCTGACGCTGCTCTTTATTTCGCATGATCTCACGGTCGTGCAGCATGTGAGCCACCGCATCGCCGTGATGTACCTGGGAAAAATCATGGAGATCTTTCCGGCCAGGGAATTTGGCAGCGCCCGGCACCCCTATACGCACGCGCTGGTATCGGCCATTCCGATTCCGAAACCGGAACATCAAAAGAAGCGGATCATTCTGCAGGGCGACGTGCCGTCGCCGGTGCATTTGCCCAAAGGGTGCGTGTTTCATCCGCGGTGTCCATACGCTGAACCGCGCTGTCGCGAAGAAGAACCAAAACTCGTTTCCATCAATGGCGGCCATAAAGTCGCCTGTCATTATATCGCCAAAATGCCGACCGTGGCTGAATACTTCCCAGGAGCATCAACATGAACAAACTTCTCATCGCATTGCTGATTCTTCTCTTGCCCTTTATGGCGAACGCCAGGTCATCGAAAAATGACAAAATTCGCACGTCCGGCGGTGTCAATATCGGCGGTTCTGGTTTTTCGATCGATGCGAGTTTCGATCCGCGGCTCGATAAATTGATTCCGGGTTATCGGATTTTGAATGTGGCGCTGATCAATGCATCGCTCGACATCATTCCGCTCCACCCTGAAAAGGACAAATGGTTTGCCCATCTGGGAAAGGGAAAAAAGGTGAGTGGCGTCATCGATCTTCGCCGTGCCGACCCTGAAACCTGGTCCAAATTGCCGGAGAGGGTGCGTCAAAAAATTGCCTATCCCTTGGCCCTTCCCATCGGAGCCAATCTGGTCGTCGACCTCTTTTTTCCCTCAGGAACGCCTTTAGAAAAGTTGACCCAAGTATCTGTTAGGCTTGATGCTTTAAAGACTACCATTGAAGTCTTGGTTCGGGAGTAGTTCCTTCACCTTTCGTTTTTAATCAGGTGCTTTTTTACCCGTCATGTTTTGAGGCTCATTATAACTTATTGTTATTTCTATATCTTTTATGTGGGGTAAACTGAACCCCATGGCATAGGCTTTGCTCTTATCAAGGACATCCTTCGCAAGGGGGCATGTCATGGGGAGCAGGGTTACATGGGTAATAGCAGGGTTGGGAATGGCGATGATGGTCGCCTGCGGCAGCAGCAGCCAACTTTCCAGCAATGTCAGCGTCAAAGGGGAGCGCGCTTCAGGTGGAACAGGCGTCAGCAATGCCGCGGCTTCACCAGCTGCGATGAATGTCGGCGATCTTTATACAGTCGATTTCAGTAAAAATTTGACTCAAAGCATCAGCTTCGATGGCGTGGATTCCAACGCCTCATTTATCTTCATCGTGGGTTCGTCCTCCTCCATGGGCAATGGCACGTCGGTACGTTTGGCCAACAACATCGATCTGCTTGGTGATGTGGTGACCAAGCATATTGCCGGTGACGCGGAAGACTCCCCGGCGCTCTCTGTGAACGCCGATGAAGAAGAGACTTCTCAAGACCAAGGCGATTCTGGCTATGGAGCGCGCGAAGTTTTCGACGCCTGGCTGCGCATGGCCGAAGCCGACCTCCATGAAATCGCTGAACCGGCCTTCAAAGGTCAGATGATTCAGTCTTCCGTCACCAAATCGATCGGAGAAGGAGAAGTCGAAACCTTCCGCATCCTCTCGAGCCTCACGTCTTCGTCGAGCTATACGACAGTTGACGCCAGGCTCCGCTGCCGTGGTGATTTCGTCGATGTCTATGTCGACGTCAGAAAAGATGACGACGAGATCTGCTTCGATGACATCACCGTGCTTTGCGACATGTACGATTCCGTGGCCGAGCGCGAACAGGCGCTCATCGGCGATCCTTCGGATGTCGACGGAGATGGCCGCGTTACCGCGCTTCTGACGCCGCAGATCAATAAGTTGGGAAGTTTGGGCGGCGGCATCATCACCGGATATTTTTATGCTGCGGATCTTTATGGCCGCGGCGGCAGCAACCCGGTCTCGAACGAGCGGGAAATCGTGTACATGCTTGTGCCCGATCCGTCCGGTCAGTACGGCACGTCGATTTCCGAGGCCGCGGCCTGCGAGAATTTTCTGCCAGCAGTTTTTCCGCACGAACTGCAGCATGCCATCAGTTACAACCAGCACGTCTTTATTCACGGTGGCTTAGCGGAAGAGGATTGGCTGAACGAAGGCATGTCGCACTGGATGGAAACCAGGATGGGCTTTGGGATGGAGAACTATTCTCGCTACGACCTGACGCTTTCCAGCCCTTCGACCACATCACTCGTCCCCTCGCACTCGCCAGATCTTCTGGAGCGCGGAGCCTCTTTTCTTTTTCTCCAGTTTCTTTCGGAACAATCTTCTGATGCCGATGGATTCATCAGACGGCTGGTGCAGACAGAGAGCCGCGGGGTGAAAAATCTGGAAGAGGCCTTTGCAGGCTCGGCTGATGATTTCGACCAATTTTCCGAATTCTTCGGTCGCTGGACCGTGGCCATTGCGGCCACCGACCGCGGGGTGACGCAGGATCCTCGATTTGTGTACAAAGAAAGGAAACGAAACGAATTTACTGGGGCTTGGGAGGGCGTGTGCTTGATCTGTAATCCCGACGATGGTCGGGGCACGATCTTGAATGGGGTTCACCTGTCGACGTATTACGGCAACCACGTCGCCAACATCCAACCGTCGGCTGCGAAATATTATCGCATCGACACGGTCCCGCAGGACATTATCGTCAAAGGCACCGAGGGCGGCAGCAACTTCGGCATCTTGATGCGTATTGAATAAGCAATGGATGTCATTTATGCGGATAAACTGCGCACAAGCTCAAAAGCTTTTCGGGTGGCATCGAAACGATCAGAGAACTCAACATTCTCCTCTCTCATTTTAGCCATGAAAATTTCGTGATACTTTGTTCGTAAGGCATTCAATTCTTCTTTTGCGCGATATTCCTCATTGGGGATCTCTTCTTCCGCTTTGACCAAATCAGTATAAATTTCAGCGATTTCTCTCAAATTCATAGCTCACCTTTGCTGATTCTAAAGGCAATCCGAGTTGCATGATCTCTGTCTTTAAATTCAATGCCTTGCTTTTTTAAAGCATCTAAAAATTTACCATGAAGTATGGTGCGTTGTTCTTCCAAGAACTGGAGTTGTTTCGGATCAGAGGTCTTCTCAATTTTTTCTATTACTGACACATAATCGCTTGCGATGTGAAAAAGAGTTTCCTTCATGAGAAGGAAAATGAACTACTTTCATAAGACCGTCAATCAGTCTTGCCTCTCTCCTGAAAGGAAGGGGGGAAAGGGGGGCTTTCTAACAGAAGCAACTTCTTCAAAAAGCAGCCGATAATAAGGATATAGACTCTTGGAGGAAAGTGATGCCAATACCTCTTATCGTCATCGGAATTGGAGTTGCGTCAGCTTTCTTAGTGGCTTGCGGGGAAGAGGATTATGAGGGCTCTGTTCTTTCCAAGGAAACAGAGAAAATCAAACCACTTGCCAAAAAGCTGACCGCCAATAGCAGCTCTATCGAGGAATCTTCGGTGGCCATTATTCAATGGGCTGAGAACAATCTATTTCACTATGAAAATTTTGGCGAAGGACGGCATTATGGTCCGAGCATTTATGATGATCGGGAAATAACTGTGGGAGGTCTGAGTACCATTTCGATTGAAGATATTTTGCGAGAGAGAGCCGTAGGGTGTCACTTTGCGAGCGGTGTGATTATCACCATGCTGAGATCCCTTGGGATTGCAGCTGAATATGTCCGCGATGAAGGAGGACATGGAATGACCTATATCCCTTCAATTGATCGCTATATTCATGGCGACCATATAGCGGATTTAGTTTGTATTCCGGCTGAACACTTCATTTTGAATAAAGAGGAATTGGCCTCTTGGGTGCGACACCCTGGTTTTGCCGATCCAAAATTTGGAATCCTTAGCCCTGGATTTTACGCATTTGAGGAAACTATGCGTCAAAAATACGGGTATACGTTGAAGCTAGAAAGGACTCAGCAGACACTCTATGTCTCT
>JACQOX010000120.1 GCA_016202335.1 Deltaproteobacteria bacterium | reverse complement strand
GGCGATGACCTTGGCCTGAACGCGTTCGGCATTTTTCGAGGTGATCTGGTTTTCAAGTGCGGCAGGGATGAGCACGTCAACCGGGAGTTCAAGCAGGGTGTTGGGATCGTCGAGGCGTTTGCAGGCAATCTTCTTTTCCAATCCTTCCAGGGCATGGTGTTCTTTGACGTGTGCCAGAGCGACTTTAATGTCGAGGCCTTCGGGATTGTAAAACGCGCCGGTGACATCGGAGATGGCAACAATTTTCACGCCTTCGCGATCCAAGAGTTTTGCGGCGTTCGAACCGGCGTTGCCAAAACCTTGGATGGCCATGGTCATGCCATCGAGTTTGAGGTTCAAGAGTTCAGCAGCTTCGCGTAGGCAGTGGAGCATACCCTGGGCTGTGGCTTCCACACGACCGTGGGAACCACCGATTTCCACTGGTTTTCCGGTGACGACTGCGGGTTCGTACGCCCCGTGGTGCATGGCATAGGTGTCCATGAACCACGCCATGACCTGGGCGTCCGTGCCGACGTCGGGTGCCGGAACATCGCGATCAGGGCCAAAGAGATCGATGAGTTCTGAAAAGTAGCGGCGGGAGAGGCGTTCCAATTCGCCGTACGAAAGTTTACGCGGATCGACGATGACGCCGCCTTTACCACCTCCCATGGGAATGTTGACCACGGCGCATTTGACGGTCATCCAGAAGGCCAGAGCTTTGACTTCATCGAGATTGACGTCAGGATGAAAGCGTACGCCCCCTTTGGCCGGTCCGCGGGCGATGTTGTGTTGCACGCGGTAGCCGGTGAAGACTTCGATCCGGCCGTCGTCCATGCGGATGGGGAGTTTGACTTCCACCACTTTGCGAGGCTGTTTGACGAGCGCGATTTGATTGGACGTCAGTTGTAAAATCCGCGCTGCTTCGTCGAACTGCAGCATGGCGTTTTCAAAGGCCGTGGAGGAGCGCAGGTCCGGATCAAAATTTCGTTTCTTGAGTTCTGGGCTTAACGTGGGGTGGCGGGTGTCTTGAGTGTCGCTCATAAATCCTCCAAGTGGGCGGGATACCTACGCCCCCGCGAAAGAAGTTTCAATATGAAAGATGTCACTCTTTTGCGATGAGCTGCGGGGAGTACAACATCGCTGGCCAGTCTTCTTCTCCGCCAAAAGTGACCATGTTTCCTGCAATGCGGCTCAATTCCTGTTCCACTGTGATTTCTGCGTGACGCGGAT
Source organism: Deltaproteobacteria bacterium (assembly GCA_016202335.1). GTDB lineage: Bacteria > UBA10199 > UBA10199 > 2-02-FULL-44-16 > 2-02-FULL-44-16 > JACQOX01. The sequence goes on along the minus strand of JACQOX010000120.1, from coordinate 1,681 downwards.
CAATGGGGATGCGAACTTCAGGACTGTACGATTCTACAAGAATCGCAAAACCATCGACCAGGTTGGTTTCGGTTCTGCGATAGAGGAACTTTCCTGCGTGATGCATGATTTCGCCGATTTCGATGAGAGTTTCTCCACGGAGAAGAGTTTTTGAAATGAGAGAAACATGGGTGCGTAATTCCACTTCGCCATCTGCCCTTCTCACCAGCACATATTGCTGGGGATGGGCCTGATGCTCAATATGGCGTGCGACATCCATGGGCGTGCCGACGAGATGAACAAAATTGCCGAGCGCCTGCATGCGATCAATGCGTGCGAAGAAACCCGTCGAAGTATCCGTACGATGAGGCAATATTCCATGCAGTACTCTGTCGAACGCTCCGAGCTCAGCATCTCGAAGGTTGCGCATGATGTGCTCAGTTGTATCCTCCAGAACAAAGGTAGGAAGACGAGGCCATGAATTTTCCTGGTAGGCAATAATGGCAATCAAGGTGTCGTAATCTGTCAGACGCGCTGAAGCGCGATAGTGTGACCTTGTTGATTGGATTTCCACGATCACAATTTTTGAGCGAGGGTCATCGATGATGGATTGCCGTTGTTCATCAGAAAGTGCCTGCAAAAGATGCGTGATGTTGGGGTGATAAGGGATCCGAAAGTTTTGCCAGATTTGGTTTTCAAGAAGGGCCTTGGCGACAGCGTTGTTCCCCGTTGCAATGGTTTTGAGGTCATTGGCATGCTCCCAGTCGAAAATCTCGGGATGTTCTCTGATGAGGTCTCCGATCCGATTTTGATCACCATGGGCACCATCCACGACGGCTCGTTCGAGGAGAACCGCCAAGGAAGTTTGATGGCCCTGCGCCGCCTTTTCTCGAAGATCTTGAGAAGCAAGGAGGGGATAATACACGGCGCGTGCCGCTCTCTCAAAAAATCCCAATGACGGCTGTACAGGACCGGATGCAACTTTTCGGTCAAATGAACTGCCAAAGGCGGCCGTTGAAATTCCGATCGGTGCGAGTAAAGAAGCCACGAGCCAGGTCGGTATTGCGCGTTGTTGATACGAAGAACTCGCAGTTGCAGGAGATGTCGTCACAGAAGCTATTTGCGGTGAAAGGGTCGCTGGTGCAGGAGGGATCGAAGTGAGTGGCGTGGTAGGAAGGGAAGAAAAAGTGATCATGTTGCCTCCATGTTCTCCCCCGTGAGGCGGCGTTCGTATGCTGAAGAGCGACTCCTGGCAAGCCAAAAAATGACCTGAAACATTGTGCTTTTGGCGAAGAAGTGAGAATTCTGCGCCCCCTTCAAAGGAGCGCCTATGCCGAACAAAACCCCTGACCATATGGAAGCCTTCTTGATTCACGGTGACGACATCTCACCGCAGTGGGATTTCAGCCACCATGTGGTTCCGCCCATGACAGCATCGGTCATCTATCGCCTGAAAAGCACCGAACGTGGGGCCCGCGGATTTCAGCAGTTTGGCGATGTCGAAAAGGGCAAACAGGATCCGATTTATATCTATGAACGCCTGGATGAGCCGACGACCAGCATGTTGGAGGATCGGCTGGCGAAAGCCGAGCGCGGCGACATTGCGGTCTGCTTTTCCAGTGGCATGTCTGCAATCTCCGCGGTCACTGGTATTCTCACGAAGCACGGCGACCACATTCTTTCCAATGACGCGATCTACGGC
>JACQOX010000119.1 GCA_016202335.1 Deltaproteobacteria bacterium | reverse complement strand
GAAATCGGTGCCAAATTCGGCGGAAAAGATCACACCACCGTTATCCACGCCTGCAAGAAAATCGAAGGCCTCCTGCAATCTGATTCGCGCGTTCAAAATGAAGTTTCAAAAATTGAACGCTCGCTCATTCATTGAATCATCGCATTACCTCCTGTGAACAACTTTCGATCAGATGTGTATAACCCTGTGCATCGTACCCCGAATAGTTTGTTGACATCGCGTTTTGCGGTGACATAGATCCCCTTCCATCGAAGATGGGCGCTGAAGATGGATTTTTTCCAGGAGTTATCCCAAGGTTCCACACTGCCGCAAACACGCATCACTCTTGGTTTTGAAGTGCGTTTTATGAACTATCCACAGTTGCTACTACTACTGCTAGTTAAATATATTTATATAAGTACCCATTAATACAAACACCGACTTGAGGCTTGCATGGAAATCAAAATCGAACGCAGTGAACTTGTAAAACAACTTCAGCTTGTACAAGGAATTGTAGAACGCAAAACAACCATGCCTATTTTGGCGAATGTTTTATTTGAAGCCAAGCAAGGTCAGTTCTGGACCACGGCTACGGATCTCGAAGTTGGCGTCATCAGTTCATGCAAGGCCGACGTGCTTTCAGAAGGCAAGGTCACCATCCATGCTCGCAGTCTTTACGACATCGCTCGTGAGTTACCCAATGAAGTCATTCATCTGACGACGCGCGAAAATTTTTGGATCGACATCCGTTGTGGTCGTTCAGAGTTTAAGATCGTTGGTCTTTCGGCCGACGAGTTTCCAACGCTTCCTCAAAAAGGTCAGGGTCCAAGCGCGGTCTTCGACAATGTCATGGTCGAACAGATGATTGAAAAAACGATGTTCGCCATGTCGAACGACGAAACGCGTTACAACTTGAACGGCATCTTTTTGGAAGAAGTCACCGAAAACGACGGTCTTCTGCTCCGCATGGTGGCGACGGATGGACATCGTCTTTCCATTGCGGACCGCAAGCTGGAAACGTCGATGAAGCTTGGCACAGGTATCATTCTGCCGCGCAAAGGCATCATGGAACTCAAAAAACTGATCGAAGGCAACCCGGGATCCTTTTCACTGACGGTGGATGGCAAACATGCGATCGTCACGCACGAGCAGGTGACCTTGGTGATCCGTATCATCGACGGCCAGTTTCCGCCTTACCGTCAGGTCCTTCCCAAAGAAGGCAAACGTCAGATTTCCGTGTCTCGCGACGAGATCTATCGTGCGCTCAAGCGGGTATCGGCCATGGCCAATGATCGGACGCGCGGCGTGCGCTTTGCGCTGTCGCCGAAAAATCTGGAAATTTCTAGCAATACGCCAGAGGTCGGTGAGGCCCGCGAAGAACTTTCCGCGACGTATCACGGTGACGCCTTTGAAATCGGCTTCAATGCCCGTTATTTTTTAGACGCCCTGGCCGTGCTCGAAGACAACGATGCCATCTTTCAACTCGGTGACGACACCTCCCCTTGTCTTTTGAAGAGCCAAAAGGACCTGGGTTTTTTACATGTCATCATGCCCATGCGGCTGTGAAGACGCCTCCACATGCATCTTCATTCTCTTTTCCTGCGCGATTTTCGTAATTTTTTGGAACAACGGTTTGAATTTGGCCCCGGATTTAATATTTTGACGGGGCGAAACGCCCAGGGAAAGACTAATGTCTTGGAATCGATCGCGGTCCTCTCCACGGGAAAATCGTTTCGCACCTCTGAGAATACCGATTTGATTGCATGGCAAGGCGGACCGACCACGGTTTTTGCCCATGTGAGCCATGAACACGGTGAAGACGAGTGGAAATTCACCCTCTTTTCCAAAGAAAAATCGTTGGAGCGGAACGGCAAGCCGATCAGTCCCCGTTCGCGCCACGCCCTCGCGACTGTCCTGTTTTCGCCAGAAGAAATCCTCCTCATCCGTGAATCGCCGTCGCACCGCCGAAATTACGTCGATCACCTGTTATCACGCTTTATCATCGGCTACAGCGCGATGGTCCGCTCTTACGAAAAGGTCGTGGCGCAGCGAAATCGCCTGCTTGGCGACGAATTCATGCCTGCGGCCCGTCGCCAGGACCTGTTATCCCCTTTTAATCAACAGCTTGTGGATATCGGCACAAAGATCGTGGGGTATCGTCAAGTCTGGACGGTGCGGCTCAACGAAGAACTGGCCCTGCAGTATGCCGCCTTTGCCGAAAACGACGATGCTGCTTCGCTTCACTACATGCCCTTTTTTGGCGAAACAGCAGTTGGTTGCGTTCCAGACCTCTTTTGGCAGCGCTTAGCCGAACGGCGCGAAGACGAGTGTTTGCGCCGCGTTTCGCTGGTCGGTCCGCATCGCGACGATTTTGTCCCAAAACTTGGGAGCCTGTCGGTTCGACACTTTGGGTCGCAGGGACAGCACCGCTCGTTTGTGCTCGCCCTCAAAATGGCGGAGATGGAGCTCACTCGTAAAATTCTGGGGTATGCGCCGATCCTTCTTCTCGATGACGTGGCGAGCGAATTGGACGAAGCCCGAAACCGACACTTTTTTGATTATCTCCAGCACGCTTCCGGCATCCAGGTTTTTGTCACCACGACAGACCTCAAGCTTTTAAAAGTTTCGACTTGGAATCGCGTTCGATGTTACGACGTTATCGCCGGCAAGGCATCTCCGAGGCCGGTCTAGCTGCTCATTTCCCTTTACTTTCCCCAGGGGCTTCTTTAATTTTGCCCGCTCTTTTGAGGAAAAAATGGCGATACAAGAGGACACCGTGACAGAAAAAAAAGAACCCACAGGTAATCCACAGAATGTGGATAACTCGAAAAAATCCACCAAGGTCACACAAAAATACGATGCTTCGCAGATTAAAGTCCTGGAAGGACTCGATGCTGTCCGTAAGCGGCCGGCGATGTACATCGGCTCCACGGGAATTGATGGCCTGCATCACCTGGTCTACGAAGTTGTGGATAACTCTGTGGATGAAGCTCTGGCCGGCCACTGCAACGAAGTTAACGTTATAATTCATAACGGGAATTCGTGCACGGTAGAGGACAATGGCCGCGGCATCCCTGTGGATATCCATGACACGGAAAAGGTCTCGGCCGCGGAAGTCGTGCTGACCAAACTCCACGCCGGCGGGAAGTTTGAAAACTCGGCCTATAAAGTGTCTGGCGGCTTGCATGGCGTAGGAGTCTCGTGCGTCAATGCCCTGTCCGAGCTGCTCAAGATGGAAATCAAACGGGACGGCAAAGTCTATGCCCAGAACTACAAGCGCGGTGTCCCCGAGGCCCCGCTCAAGGAAGTCGGCAAAAGCAATCGCAGCGGGACCAAAATCACGTATAAACCTGATACGGAAATTTTTTCCGTCCTCGATTTTTCGTTCGACACGCTTTCTCAGCGGCTGCGCGAGCTGTCGTTTTTAAATCGCGGTCTCAAGATTACGATCGTGGACGAGCGCGGCGAAGAAAAGAGTCATGAATTTAAATACGATGGCGGCATCACCAGCTTTGTCGAGCATCTCAATCAGCGCAAACAACCCCTCCACAAACAGCCGATCTACTTCGAAGCCTCGCGCGACAACGTGATCGTCGAAGTGGCCATGCAGTGGAACGACAGCTATCAAGAAAATCTTTTTTCCTTTGCCAACAACATCAACACCCGCGACGGGGGAACGCATCTGTCTGGTTTCAAGTCTGCCCTCACCCGAACGGTGAACGCCTTTGCCCAGAAAAACGACATGTTCAAAAAGCTGGCGTCGCAGCCCGAAGGCGAAGACGTGCGCGAAGGATTGGCCGCCGTGGTGTCGGTGAAGCTCCCCAATCCACAATTCGAAGGTCAGACCAAGGGGAAGCTGGGCAACTCGGAAATTGAAGGCCTGGTCAAGCAGATGGTGAATGACAAGCTGTCGGAATATTTTGAACGCAATCCCGACGTTGCCAAGAAAATCATCGGCAAGGTGATCGACGCAGCCCGCGCCCGCGAAGCGGCGCGCCAGGCGCGCAATCTGGTGCGTCGCAAGAGCGCGCTTGAAAGCGGCGCCCTGCCCGGGAAACTCGCCGACTGTCAGGAAAAAGATCCGGCCGTGTCCGAATTGTATATCGTCGAGGGCGATTCGGCTGGTGGAAGCGCGAAGCAGGGCCGCGATCGGCGGTTTCAGGCCATTTTGCCGCTCAAGGGAAAAATCTTGAACGTGGAAAAAGCCCGTTTTGATAAGATGCTTTCGTCCGACGAAATCCGCACGCTGATCACGGCGCTCGGCACGGGCATCGGCGAAAACGATTTCAACCTCGAGAAACTCCGTTATCACCGCATCATCCTGCTCGCTGACGCTGACGTGGACGGTGCGCACATCCGCACCTTGCTGCTCACCTTCTTTTATCGGCAAATGCCAAAAGTGGTGGAAGGCGGCTATCTCTACATCGGTCAGCCTCCGCTTTACCGCGTCAAAAAAGGCAAGACGGAAAAATATTTAAAGCACGACGCAGCGCTCGAGGATTTTCTCATCGATCTCGGCACGGACGATGTTAAAATCAAGGCCAAGAAAAAAGAAATCGTGGGCAAGGAACTCGCGAAACTCACAAAACAACTCATCCGTTACGATCAGCAGCTGCAGATCATTCAGCGTCGCCGCGATCCGCGCATCGTCGATGCCGTGGTGGCCACCGGCGCTCTGACGCCGAAGATGTTGGCCGAGAAAAAAGGCAAGATCGACGCGGCGCTCGACGACGTCGCTGCGTACTTGAACGTCCGCTATCCAGAACTTTTGGATTTCAGCGTTGAAGTGATTGAAGATCCTGAGCACGAAACGTCGGTGGTGATGTATAAGAGCGTGCACAATGGATTTCCCCGTGAAACGCGCATCGATCAGGAATTCTTGGAATCGCCCGACATGGTGGAACTCTTTGGGATGCAGGCTGAATTTGCAACGCTCGGCGGAGCGCCGTACCGCATCAGCCACAACAGTGATGTGAGCGACGTTCAAACGCTGCAGGAAGTCAAAGAGTACGTTTTGAATGAAGGCCGCAAAGGTCAGGATATTCAGCGTTACAAAGGATTGGGAGAAATGAACCCCGAGCAACTCTGGGCCACGACGCTCAATCCCGAGATGCGCACGCTCTTGCAAGTAAAGGTGGAAGATGCCGTTGAAGCCGACGCGATTTTCTCGATCCTCATGGGCGACGACGTCGAACCCCGCCGCGAATTCATCGAAAAGAATGCGCTCAACGTGAAGAATTTGGATATTTAAACGACGTTATTCTTTGAGCAATCCTTCGCCGATTCGGAGGCCTTTCAAAAACTGCTGAAACGGTTTGTAATATTCAGGGAATTTTTCGTTGGGGAAGCTCGCCGTCATGTTGATGGCGAGCGTGCCTTTGAGCAGTGTCACCTGGACCTGTTTGACGATCTGGCCGGGCTTGACCTCTGGGGCTGGGCGGTCGGGGTTTTGGTTCTTCATCATTTCGGCCATGGCCGAGACGTCCCAACTGCAGATCATCATCTTGCCGCGAACACCGGAAATGGCCACGTCGCGCTCGTCGGCGATTTTCAGGTCTTTGATGCCGCGTTTTTGGATCGATTCCTTGATCTTGGCGAAATATTCGTTCAGATCGACGTCGCGCGGAAGGTATTCTTTGGTCAGGATGACGTTCGGCTTGACGTTTTTGTCTTCGCTGGGCAGCGTGATGGTGAGCATGCCTTGGACGTTCCAGTCATCCGGGATATCAGCGGCAAATTCGGCGAGTTCAATTTTCGACATACGATGACTCCTTCTCTGAAGTTTAAGGTGCGGACATAGAGCATTAACTGATTTGGCGATCAAGAGGAAAACATATGGCGCGCGGTGCATTCATTCAGGTGTGGCACGAGGATCGGGATCTTATTGCCGTGGAAAAGCCGGCGGGTGTGTATGCCGAGGCGCCGCCTTCGACCAAAGTCAAAACCATTGTGGACGACGTCCACGCCTATCTCCGCCGAAAATACCGCCTGGCCCGGGCCAGCTTCT
>JACQOX010000118.1 GCA_016202335.1 Deltaproteobacteria bacterium | reverse complement strand
CTTCGCCGCGATGTTCTTCAATGGGAGGGAGGCCGATCGATTGGGGCGTGTCGCGAAGGCGGTTGATCAGCCAAAAAGAAGTGACGATGGCGATGCCGGAGGGGACATAAAAGGCGTACCGCCATCCAAAGTGTTGAATCAGAAATGCGGCGAGCAACATGATGCCCGCACCGCCGATTTGATGCGCTGTGCTTTGAATCCCCCATTTGGTGCCCAGTTCAGTCGGGCTGTACCAATGCGTTAAGAGTCGCACGCTGGCAGGCATGCCAAAGGATTGAAACCAAGCGTTTAAGGCCCAAAAAATACCAAAAGCGATAAGCCCTGAACTTAAGCCGAAAAAGATGTTGACGATGGCTGACAGGAAAAGGCCGACTGCCATGAAATAGCGGGCGTTGAGACGATCGCCGAGAACGCCGTTGGCGAATTTCCCGAAGCCATAAACCACCGAAAAAAGTGTCAAGATGAGTCCGAGATCTGCTTTGGTATAACCCAGTTCAGTTAGAAAGATCGGCATGGCCATCGAAAAGTTTTTGCGGACAAAGTAATAGACAGCATAACCGATGACCATGGAGTACAGGGTTCGCAGTCGCCAGTGCTTGTACAGAGAAGTAATCTCTTTTGGGTCTTGGATCGGAGTAGCGTGTGGTGAAACTTTCAATGCAGAAAAGAATCTTTTCATGGCCGTCCCCCTTGCTGCTTTAAGAATGTGAAACTGGAAGGTTTATTTTGAGTTCGTGGAGCATTTGCTTGGTGACATCTGGCCAGGTGAATTTGGGAATCGTCAGGTGATAGGCGTCGTTGCCCATATTTCCCCGTAGGGTTTCGTCCTCAACGAGCGTCTTCAGCGCATAGGCAAAGCCTTCGTCATTGCCGGCCGGGACCACTATACCACCTTTGCCCCAACGGAGCGTGCATGTGCCTGAAGTGGTCGTCAGATCCTGGTGATGTTCATTGGCAAGAAGGTATTCCGTCGCAAAGGGAATTTTGTCCGAAGAGACCGTTGCTCGGCCAGCGGCACAGGCCTCCTGAACGGACATGCCAAAGCCTTCCATCTCGGACGGGGAACAATAGACCGTGGTGATGGCATAAAGCTCTGACATGATGCTGCGCGGGACGCTTCCAATGAAGACGATCTGCCGCCGAATTCCGTTGTGTTCGATGAGCTGTGTCAGCTCCTGATACACTTTTTGATTGTCGCTCGAAACGGTGAGCAAGAGCATGACCTGCGGATTATTTTTAAAGGCCTTGGCAAAGGCCTTGATGAGGACATCTTTGCGTTTGGTGTGATCCGTTCGGCTGACTTCCAAGATGCATTTCTTGCCTCTGACCAGATGGCCGGTTTCGGAATCCTGAGTGCTCAGAAAGTCGTAAATGGAAGTAGCTTTGCTGGGCTCCAAAGGATGAATGGCCGCGGTGTTGATGCACGGGGGCAAGAAGAGTTCGGCTTTTCTGCCATAAGAAGTCTCGAGCGTTCTACTGATGTCACCAGAGGTTGATCCAATGGCGTCTACCCGGGTGGCCACTTCGTGCTCAAAGGCGATGCGTTCGTCAAATTTGAGGGGGGCGACAACTTCCTGAGGCTTATCTTTGAAATTCTCTTTTTTAAGGGCGCCGAGCGAATGCGGAATCCACACATGTTTCCCTTGATCATTGAATTTCTTCCGGAGCATTTCACCGAGGATGGCTCCATCCCAATAATGCGAGATCGTGAGCGCGAAATGAGGGTTACCTTCACGGCTAAGTTCGCGATAAGCGTCATCGCCTTCTTCCTGCAATACCTCACGAGTGAGGTCTTCCTTTCGAATAAACGAAGCTCCGCCGCCCTGAAGGTAGACAATGCGTGAGTGTTCATTTTTGTATCGAGATCCCCGTCGCATTTCTTGTGTTTGCGGATCTGGAAAACCACCGCGGTTAAGCGTGGTGACTCGGAATCCAAGCGTTACCAAGGTGTCGGAAAGCGCGTTGACGTAATGATTTTGCCCGCCGGTGTCTATGAGGCCAGAGCGGATGTCCCAATCGTGAATACCGTGATTGGTGATCATTAAAATGTGGGGACGTTTTGAGGCAAGAAAGGCAGGTTCGAAAGTTTCGTTTTTCATGCCGGGTCTTTACTGAACAGGGCTGGTGTCTGCAACTTCAAAAAAGGTCTTCGATATAAGAAGGCACTTTTCTTTCCGCGGCGGCATGTTCACGGACGCGTGCGATGTAATCTGCGCGTGGGACATCAACTTGTTTACGAACTTGAGTTCTTTCTCTCAATCGTCGTCGATCAGAAGGTGGGGTAAGAGTTTCCGGAGAAATGTCGAGCAGATCAAATATCCACGGACGATGGTCAAAAAAAGCTTCGATGGCTTCTCCATGGATTGAACTATTGCGTGCGAGGGAGAGAGTTTGCACCAATGGTCGTGCGGCATCAAAATCTTCAGGTTGTTCTACGAGCATTCCAATACATGCGAGAAAGGTTGAGAGCTCTTCACGCGATAAGGCTAAATGATGGCGGCCGGTAAGGACTTGATGAAACATGGCCAAGGTATGGCCTTCTGGAAGGCGGGGAAAGCGTGGCTGCCTCGCGAAGGATCGGATGGCGGTGAGCTGATAGAGTCGATCCGAGAGAGTATGGGGATAAAAAGAATGTGCGAAGGGCATAACCTGGGCTGCTTTGCGAAGAAAATCAAGAACCTCAGCATCTCGTTTCTTTTTTCGTTCTGTCTCATCGGCTTTTGGATCATCTTTTATCAACATCGCTTTTTTGAGGCCACCGACATACCAATCGGTCCCGCCGACTTCTGGATAAATCATGCTTACTGCGGGATTGGTGGCAATCATATTTCCCAACATAAAAGCGCCATAGCCAGCGTTCGTGTCCCATCCTAAATGAGTTCGAATGGCAGCCGTGGGGACATCGTAAGTTGGGCCACGTAATACACGGTTTTTTGGATAAGGTCCCAAAAATGCAGCCGAAGCACTTTCTCCCATTTCAATGAGTCTCCGGAAAATGGGTTGCCCACTCGAATCGTGCCAACCTTCTACGATTCCCTGGCCAATATTGATATTGCGTTTCAGAATTCCGCTCACACCAAGAACAATGGGTAATAATCCGACAGTGATTGCTGCGCCCTGGAGTGCAATGAGAGAAATATCTTTTTGTTTTTCGGATTGCATCTTGGCGCCGAGGGCTGAAGAAATTCCCACGGTGAGGGCGATACCGATCAAGGCATTATGGTCTGCTTTTTTGAAACTTTTCCACGTTGATTCTGCGACGTCACCCACGGATTTGTTGCTGGCCAGAGAGATGACGCCGGTGGTCAAAAGCATGGAAATGCCTTCTACCAAAGCAAGTCCGCCACGATTGATACGATCTACATATTCATACCCAGTTTCTCCAGCGATTGCCATTCCGGCATCTTTGCCGAGCAGCACTGCGGCAGGAGTGAAAAGGATAGCTATTTTCTCAAGGGGTTTTCGGAGGCTCGGAAAAAAGAGGTAGGCTCCATAGACTACGCCAGCTGATGTTGAATATATATGATACGCAGAAGACAGTGCCAATTCCGTCGGGTCACCCCTGAATGAGGTTATACCTTCGATGCTATGTTTATAAAAGTCGGGATTCACGAGCTGCGGAATCCCGCTGGCCAGCCACAGACCAAAGCGGCCGTACAAATCAGCAGCCTTACCAAGCGTGGTGAGCATGATGTCGCGACCCTGTGATCCGACGGCAGTCGCCGCAAAAGAGCTTACACCGGCGATGAGCGCTCCATCGAAGGCCTGCTTGGCGAGATAGCCCGGGAGGGTCGATGAAAGTTCTTCGCCTTTTTGATTGCCTACGATTTCAGCAGCCTTCGCTTCCTCCGATTTCCAACCATTGGCAAATCGCTTTACTCCCAGAGCAGTGGCCGCAGCCATGGCCGCAGGCAAGAACGACGTTGTCCCGTTGGACAAAGATTCTGCCAAAGCTCCAAATGCTGCGCCTCCAAAGCCTACAGCCATAGTTTCTTTCAAGGAAGTGGAGTGAGCATGGGCAATGGCAGCTTTGATGCGAGCGAGAAAACCACTGTTTCGGGAGCGTTTGCTGATTTCTTCGGGGCGAAGAATGCGACCGTTCTCCACAAAAGGAACAAAAAGTTCGCTGTGAAGAAGATCTTGTGCGGCTTTGGTGGCACCAAAATGTTCATGTTCGGTAAGGTTGCGTGCTTCGCGCAGTGCCTCTCCCCAAAGGCCCATGCGAGCGAGAAGGACGGTGGCGTCTCCCCAATATTTTCCGACGACTTCGCGCGTGGAGTCAGGTTCTTTGGAATAATTTTGGCGCATGAGCTTCACTTCAGTGTGAAGCCTGGAAATGAGCTCACGTCGCTTTGCATAATCTTGCTGTCGATGCGCGCGTTCGACTTGCCGGGCAATGATCTCGGTCATCAGCAGATCAGAAGACAGGGCGAGTTCGGGAAAATCACGGCGTGCATGTGAAGTTCTCCATCCCTCCACGAGATTTTCTGCCCGTCGATAGAGTTCCATACGTTGTTCGTTGGTTGAGGAGGCAAAGCGAACAATGGCGTGGGCGCGAAGCAGGGGAAGAGCCGCCTGTTCCTTGTTTTTTGGAGTCTTATCAGATGGCGGCTGAAGTGATTCATAGGTGGTGAGGTGAGACAGAGCCTGAGGAATGCGATCGGAAGAGGAGAAAATGGTTCCACCGATGGTCGCTTCGGCATGTAAGGCTTCACCATCAGGAAGTGACGCAAAAAGGCGATGGGTCATTTCCCCGTTCAAGGGGCCGGCGAGCAGGTGCGCGGCGTGTTGATAATGAAACCCTGCATCATGCCAGGCCTGGGTGGTCAACGCTTGGCGGGCATTGGAGAGATGCGTTGATAATTGTTGAAGGCGATCAGCGGGGTTATCGGCGGCAATCGTGGCGAGCAATGACGAGGATCCTGCGATAACCGGTGAAGCTGCAGTAAAAATACTGGGGAGCTGCGTTCCTGCTGAAAAATTGAACGCCATTGCGAATGCGGAAATGGTCATTGGGAAACCTCGTTTGGTGCAGGCTCCTAGCCTTAATGTGGCAATAAAGTCAATGAATTATGCTGGTTCCGGGTTATTGCTTTCTCGCATCCAGCCAGCTGCTTGCTCAGGGGAGGTGGTGACCAGATAACAGCCAGAGCCGAACTCGAATCCGGCCCGCTGGACGTGGCGGGGAAGGATCTCCACATGCCAGTGATAAGCGAGGGGGGATTTTAAATTTCGCGGAGCGGTGTGTAGGACCATGTTGTAATCCAATTTCCCCAGGACCTGTGCGAGCCTTTGCAAGACCTCTTGGTAGAGGGCAGCGATGTTCGTGAGCATATTTTCCGTGGCATTGCTGAAATCAGCGGCATGATTTTTAGGTGCGATCCAGGTTTCAAAGGGGAAGCGAGGAGCATATGCGCAAAACGCGATGAAATCTTCATTTTCGGCAACGATGCGGGTTTTGGTTCGCTGTTCTTCGACGATGAGGTCGCAGAAAAGGCATCGGCCATTTATTTCAGCGTATTGCCCGCAGTGATACACTTCTTCTTCAATATTCTTTGGAACCAGCGGTAAGGAGATGAGCTGCGAATGAGGGTGAGGCAAGCTCGCGCCACCGCCATAGCCCTGGTTGCGGAAAATCTGAACGTATTCAGTGACAGGATTTTGAAAAAGCGTCTGCATGCGCTCACGATAAGCGCGCCAGATGTCGGTCATGTGATCGTGAGGTAACAGGGCGATGTCGGCATGCTCGTCTGGTGTTTCAACGATGACTTCATGGGACCCGACAGCGGGTTTCTTTTTATGAAAACCAGAAAGATCTTCGTCGCAGGTGACGTCGAGAGATACTGCAGCAAATTTATTGGGAATGACTCGGACCCACCAACCAAGCGTATCAGAGGTTGTTCCTTCTTTGCGAAAGGCAAAAACTTCGGGTGGGGTGAGGGACTCATTGCCTGGAGCAAACGGATTGACTCCCGGTTTATTTTCTTCTGCGTTTTTTTTGAGATGAACCGGGCGATTATTCCGGGCGTTAGCAATGACGACCCATCTTTTGGTGATCGGATCTTGGCGTAATTCGGACATGCTGCACCTCACGGATAAAAAGTGAGCAGGTGCTAAGCAATGGTCTTCAACTTGACAACAAAAATGCGTCTATTTTTCACGAAAGAGCCACCGATGTTCATGAACCCTTGCCACATACGTCTCCTCAGGCAAGTGAAGTCGTTTCCGCACTTCACGCCGTCGTTGCCGGCGGCGCGTTTCGGTCGGTGGAGGGAAGAGTTTGGGATCGATGGCGAGAAGGTCATCAATCTCGGGATGATCTTTAAAAAAAATCTCGATGCGATGACGGTGCGGAGCGCTGTCGCGAGCGAGGTGAAGCAATTGGACGAGCGATTGTGCCAGATCAAATGATTTTGGATCATGAGCGAGGTCGTGCGTTGTCCTGAGGAAAAAATCCATTTCATCGGATCGCAGGTTGTAGCCATTCGCCCCCTGGATGATCTGATGAAGCAGCGCCAGCGTGAATGTTTCAGGCTTCAGAGGAAATGATGGCGGCGAAACGATCCGTTGAATCGCGAGCAGCGGGTACAGACGATCTTTAAGGCTGTGCGGGTAAAAAGGGTGGAAGACCGGCAGGCGCCGGGTAGCTTTGTGTAAAAAATCGACGAGCTTTGATCGATCTTTTTCACGCAAGGCTTCCAGTAGTCCCTGATACTGCCAATCTTGGCCTCCGACTTCGGGGAACATCATGGTTGCTGTGGGGTTGGCCGATAAAAAACTGATGAGACCATAGAGCAGAAAGCCGAGGTTGCTGTCCCAGCCGACAGCGGTGCGGGCAACTGCTGCGGGGATATCGATGGTGGGGACGCGCAGCGTGCGATTGAAGAGATATGGCGTCCAAAAGGCTGCGGCGCCGCCGACCGCAGCCTCAGCGAAGCGTTGATGTATGGGTTTGCCGATTGAATCTTCCCAACTTTCGGTGATGCCACGGCCGATATCGATATTTCGCCGTGCCACGCCGCTGACAAAAATGGCGATGGGCCACATCGAATACGTAATCGCCATGCTGAGCAGGGCGAGTTGACTGATGTCTTCTGGTCGAGCATCTTTTTGCATGTAGCCGCCCATGGCCGAGGTCAGCCCCGAAAGAATAGCAGAGGCGACGAGGTAACTGTGATCGGCCTGAGCAATTGAGCTCGCCGTCGATTGTAAACTCTTTTCCAGGGATTTTTTACGCGCCAGTGAAACCACACCGGTCATGAGAAAAACGGCGAGGCCTTCTCCCACGGCCATGACCCCGCGCCCCATCCGACTCTCGAGATCTTCGGTTCCCATGATGGACATTCCGATGTTGGCGCCGAGCAAAATGGCAGGGACGATTGCCAAAGGGGCAGTGGATTTAATGCGCTCGCGGCTGCGGTGAAAGAGAAGGCTGCTGGCAAAATGCACGCCGGCAGCGGTCATGGCGGTGTAGTATAAACCATGGCCGAGCACGTCAATGATCTGAGCTGCCGTGACATTGCCGAGTGACGCGGAAGAATGAAGGCTGTCCGTCAACAGGGGCGGCATCTTTTGCCACAGCCACTCCACAGCATGGGAATACATGCTTGCGGCCAACCGCCCCTTTTCTGCGATAATCGTCTGTCCTGCAGAGCTCACGGCCGTCGTGAGAAAGGTTGTTCCAGCGCCCCACAGAAGCGTATCACTCGCTCGAGCTGCGACAAACGATGCGGTGTCTTTGGCGAAAGAAGTGTCGCGTTTTGCAGACTTAGCGTCGCTCCCTTCGGATTCCACGAAACCATTCTTAAGCTTATGAGCGGCAATGCCAGTCATGGCGCCAAGTCCGAAGACCCACGGCGAAGCCCCGTGAGAGTCAACGAATGCCTGAACATTGGCGAAGAGAAGGCCGCCGAAAAGTCCAGCGAGGAACGTGTGGGATGCTGCATCAGAATGTGCGTGATGCAGGGCGACCTTGAAACGCTCGAGCCAATTTCCAGGGGAATGGCTATACATTTCAGAAAACTCCGGCGACGCCGCCAGCGACTCAGCTGCCTTGGTCTTTGAAAAAATTTCGTGATGGATGAAAGCCTGTGCTTCGCGCAAGGCATGGCGGGTGAGGTTCATCCGTGCCAGCAGCTTTGTGGCATCAGCCCACATGCTGCCGATGAGTTCTCGTTCCGGCTCTGCCTTCTGATGATGATTTCCGGAAAGTTGGTTGATGCTTCGATGCAGCTCATCGATGAGAACTCGTCGCATTCGATAATCTCTTCGTGCATGCGCCAAGTCGAGCCGCCGAGCGGTGAGTTCGACGTTCAGGAGATCCGCGGGAAAGGTGAGTTCATCGGCGATGTCGTGCAGCTTCGGGCGCAGATCCCTGACGATCGCATGGGCATGGTTGAAGAGTTCCACGCGTGGGCAAGGAAGGGCCAGGGCATGCTGCATGATGGAATGTGCTCGAAGGAGTTGGCCTTGGGCCATGGAGTTCTGCAAAGGGGCAATCGACTGGAATGCGGCATGAAAAGGAGAAATGCCCATGATGCAACCCGCTATCCTGCTTTCGGCCTTCAAGGCAAGGGGGATAAAGAAACGTGGTTGCAATTGCTCGTGAATTTGTTAGCCGGAGCGCGCTTTTTCAACTTATTCTTAAAGGAGATTAGTATGATTCTTGCCACCAACGCAGCACAGGCCACCATTTTGTCGATGTTTCCGTCGGGGGTGATCATCTTTGGCAATAATTTCCGTCCGGCAACTGCTACTCCCTGGGGAGGGCATGAGATACAAGCCTTGAAGGGGATTGACCATCAGGACATTATTGGAGAAGCCTGGGAAGTTTCAGCAGATGAAAAGCTTCCGAGTCCGGTGGTCAATAGCGCACAACAAACGGACCTTCGTCGGCTTGTAAAAGCCTATCCGGCAGAGCTGATGGGACAACGGGTCGCACAGAAGTTTCATGGTGATTTTCCCTTCCTCGTGAAATTGCTGAGTGCCGACGAGAAACTTTCCATACAGGTTCATCCCGATGATAAACCGGAAGGGTGGTATATTGTGAGTGCGGTTCCTGGAGCCGGTATTTATGTTGGGTTAGAGGAAGGAGTTACAAAGCAAGAGTTCGCAGAAGCTTCGCGGGCAGGAGCTGATGTCAGCCGCTATCTCAATTTCGTTGAAGTTCGAGTTGGAGATTCTTTTCACCTTGAACCGGGAACGATTCATGCCATTGGCGGGGGGGTCACGCTTTATGAACCACAGAAGAATGGGACAACGT
>JACQOX010000122.1 GCA_016202335.1 Deltaproteobacteria bacterium | reverse complement strand
TTATAATTACAACTATAAAATTACAACATTGATAAAAAAGTTGCCTAAAATCTCAAGGTCGTTTATCGACCGTAAAATATGTCACCAACACCAGAAAACACTGCTTTGGCCGTACTCTCCGGGGGTTTGGATAGTACTACTGCTTGCATCTTGGCAATGGAGAAGTTTGACATCACCCACGCCCTGACGTTTGATTATGGCCAACGCGCAGCTCTGCGAGAAATCCAAGCCGCGAAAAGCTTTTGTGAAAAATACAACATCGAACACCTCGTCATCCCCCTGCCCTGGCTTGCAGCCCTCACCAATACTTCACTTGTCAATCGCCAGACAGAACTTCCTTCGTATAAAGTGATCGAACTTGGAATAAATGAAGACAGAGAGCATCAAACCGCTAAAGCCGTGTGGGTGCCAAACCGCAATGGTGTGTTTCTCGCCATCTCCGCGGCGCATGCGGAATCACTGGATTGCAGCGCCATCATTGTCGGATTCAACGCCGAAGAAGCGGCGACGTTTCCGGACAACTCAAAATCGTTTATGGATATTTCAAACGAAGGCCTGAAGTATTCAACGCAGAATCACGTGCAGATTATTGCGCCGACGATCGGTATGAATAAAATGGAAATCCTGAAAAACGCTGTCGATCTCGGCGTGGACCTTTCGATGTTGTGGTCATGTTATGAAGGCGGGGAAAACCCATGCGGTGTGTGTGAATCGTGTGCGCGAACGCTGCGCGCAAAAAAGGCGGCCCCCCTATGAAGCAAATATTTCTCACTGACGTCATTTGTTACGATGGCACGCAACTTCGCTCCCACTGGATCTTTAACCAGACAGGCATGACCGGGGATGCCATCTCCGCCTTCACCGGCCCTGCCGACGTTTCCACGGACCACATGGTCGACCTCGTCGACGTCAAAAACAATGCGCCGATTTTCAGCACATCGATGCTGCATTTTCTCATCGAACATTTTGATACCGATCTCGAGAAAATGATTTTACGCCAACGCCTGCTCATCACGATCACCTTGGAAGAACTCCATCGTCATAACAGCGGAAAAAATGTCGCACGAAAAGGCAACGACCTCTTTGATGGCGATCGCAAGCTGTCGGTCTGTATCGCAGCTCCCACGCCGGTTTCCTGCTGCATTCACTTTGGAATTAATATTCTAAGCGAAGGGACACCGGTGCCCACCAAGGGCCTCACTGATTTTGGAATTGATCCTAAAGGTTTCTCTGTAAATATTATGCAGCGATACGCGCGAGAAATGGAAGAAGTCCAACATTCCCGTTGCAAGGTCCGCGCGGTCAGATAAACAGAGACCCCTGCATGTCGAAACGACACATAAAAAAAGGGAAGCCTCAGATGAAACACGAAGCACGGCTGATTGAGATTTTCAGCTCCATCCAGGGTGAAGGCACCATGATGGGCGAGCCCATGACGTTCGTGCGTTTCGAACAATGTTCCTTTGGATGTCGCTACTGCGACACCCCGGAAAGTTTTCGCAAACACAAACAGTTCCGCGTGGAAAATCCACCGAAGTCCAAAACGTTTTTACCACTGCCAAATCCGGTGAGCGCTCCGAACTTGAATGAACTGCTTCTCACGTTTAACGATCCGACGATTTCCATCACCGGCGGCGAACCCCTGGAGCAGGCGGAATTCTTAAGCACCTGGCTGCCCATGCAATTCGGCAAACGGAAAATATTTCTGGAAACCAATGGCGTGCACGTCGAAGGATTGAAATCTGTACTGCCGTACCTCAACATCATCAGCATGGATTTGAAGCCTCCCACGTCAACCGGCACGAATAAGGTTTATTGGAAGGAACACGCTGAATTCTTGCAGCTGTGCGTGGCCAATCAAAAAGAAATTTACGTCAAAATCGTTGTCACGCCAAAGCTCTCCGATCGGGATATTGAAGAATGCATCCGCTTGGTCAGCCAGGTGAGCCGCTACGTTCCCCTCATCCTTCAACCGGTGAGCCAAACACTCACTTATCATGACGCCGTCGATAACAACCGTGTGCGTTCCATTGAACGCACGTGCAAGGCCTATCTCCCGGACGTCAGAGTCATCCCCCAAATGCATAAAATCTGGAACGTGCTGTAAGAAAAATCCCCTAGCCCCCCTTAAGCAACTTTCTCCAAAATCTGCCGATAATAAGACCAGGAGGGCAAATGATCGCTATTCCAGGTCAGGTAGCTTATCTTGCGACGGCTGCTGTACATTCGCCTCTCGCAACGACTCCACCTTCGCTCCCGAACTACGATTTAGGCCTCTCCGTCAAAAAAAATAATTTAATATTCTGGGGACAACCACTTCAATTGCTCGGCCATGGGCATTTTGGCAGAGTGTTTGTCCACCCTGAAGATCAAGGAATAATCTTAAAATTAGAGGCACTTTCAGCTGAAGCCATGCTTCTGGGAAACAGCAATCATCAAAAAGCATGGCGTGATGAAACCGATATTTCTTCAAAACTTTCTGAAACAAATTTGGGACCACGATATTTTGGGAACTTCAATATTGGCGGCAGATTCGTCACCGTTAAAGAAAGAATTTTTGGATTCACCATAGAACAACTGATGTGGCAAAAAAAATTCGACCGAGTTGCCTACCATATGGTCCGTTCAGTTCTCGCATGTGCTGCTATGGAAAGCGTCTATCTTGAAGACCTCAGATTGTGCAACTTGATGATTGGGACAACCCAGACACATCCACAACCGCGTGCATTTATTATCGATGGAAAAAATCTTCAAAGCACTTCGCCGGGGATAGAAGGTAGCTTTGAACGCGACCTTATTTATCAACGGATATTTATGGGGAGTCGCTTTCATCCTGATCTTGGTCATTTTGATATCACTAAACCTCTCGATGACCTGCTCTTAGAAGGTGTCAAAGAGAGTGAACGTCCTTCGCTTATGCAGCGTTTCTGGTCTCTTTTCCAAAAACCAGTTCCTGTGAAATCAAACCTTGTCTAATCATTAAAAATCACGATATCTGCGGGCCATGCTCTCTCGCAACGTTCTTGAAAAACTCGAACATTCAAACCTCGCTTCTTACGCCGCCAAGAGCGTGACATCCAAAGGCCGTGTGTACGAAGAAGCTTCCTGTCCATTCCGCCCAGCATTTCAGCGGGATCGCGATCGGATTATTCATTCAACCGCATTTCGTCGGTTGGAATACAAGACCCAGGTGTTCGTGAATCACGAAGGCGATTATTACCGCACGCGCCTCACGCATTCGCTGGAAGTCGCCCAAATCTCGCGCGGCATCTGCCGCACGCTGCGACTCAATGAAGACCTGGCCGAGGCCATCGCTCTAGCCCATGATTTAGGCCACACGCCGTTTGGCCACCGCGGCGAAGAAGTGCTGGAAAAGCTCATGGAAAACTACGGCGGATTTGAACACAATCGCCAAAGCTATCGCGTGGTGACGGAGCTCGAACGGCGCTATCCGGATTTCCAAGGGCTCAATCTGACGTATGAAGTTCGCGAAGGCATGGCCAAGCACAGCGGCGAATTCGAAGCGCTGCACGTTCCGGAATTCCCTGATAAAGGATACCCTACGCTGGAAGCTCAGGTGGTCGACGTCTCCGACCAAATTGCTTACTTGAACCACGACGTCGACGATGGCCTTGAATCCAAGATGATCACCTTGGAACAGATGCGCCCTATCGAACTTTGGCAGCACGCCTGGGAAAGCATGGAAAAACGCCATCCGCAGGCCTCGCTCAAGGTCATCAAATACCAAACCATCCGCACGCTCATTCACCGCTTGGTTTCAGATATCCAACAAGAAACGCTCACGCGCATCGCTCAAGCGTCGATCGACACGCTCGATGACGTGCGCGCCCGCGGCGAAGCCATCGTGCGCTTTAGCGTGGGGCTGCAAAAGAAGACCGATGAGCTGCTGTCATTTCTTTACACCAATCTGTACCATCATCCGCACGTGGAGAAGATGGCCAAAAAAGCTGAAGAGGTGATCAGCGACCTTTTCCAGCACTACCTCTCTCACCCCGAAACGCTGCCCGAGAGCCTTTATAAGGCGATTCAAGACAATGGTCGCAAAGAGCGCTATATCTGCGATTACATCGCCGGCATGACCGACCGGTTTGCGCTGGATGAGCACGAAAAACTCACAAGCAACAAATTCTGAAATGTGCCGATAATAGGGGTAGAGGTTCCATGGTCGCTATTATGTCCACACTACCGCCGTTATCAGCCACAGTCCCCTTTTCCGCTTCTCTTTTACCCGTGATGGCCGCTTCTGGCCCTCTGGCTGCGACCAGCATTGCAGCATGGGGAGTTCAAGCAGGCGCCTCCCTAGGAGAGTTTTCCCTGGCACCGGCGCTTCCTGTCAACATTGGCCCGACGATGAATGCGATGTGGACACACCAATGCAGATCTATTGAAAAAAAATTGGAATCAACGTGGATGCAGTTTTTTGACAATCCATTTCGTCGATCTGTTCGAGAGGGAGAAGTGGTATCTCTCCTTCATGCTGCACGAAGTTCTGGGCAGCAACGCCATCTCGCCAGCAGAATCTACGCTCTTTTGCAAAGTCTCGGCATCGCACCTGGGCTCGTTTCACCGCGGACCATCACACCAGAACGAGGGCAACATTATCCTCTCTTGTGGAATGGATTAGAACTCGTGCTGCTTGTCAGAAAACATGCAAGGACGAATGAGAAGGAAGCTTATGCCATCGCCGCTTCGCCAGAAGCTGGACATATTTCGAACATTCTCAAAATTTTAAGAGGATATCTCTTCAACCCCAAAGAAGATCGAACCGCTGCGGGAAATATCGCTCAAATTATTTCGTATTATGAAAATCTTCTTTCTGAAGAAGAGCTTGCTCAATTCAGAGTGTTTCAAAAGTTTTTTCCAACTTGACGTGCTCCATAAATCACCGAGAAATTTTCTCCCACAACATTTTTATAAGAGGCCCATTCCCAGTTCCAGCATCCCTCTCAACCATATTTGAAAGATTTTCAAACTCCTTACCACCACCCACGAGACGCTCTGAAACCGTTCTCCCGCCTAAATTTCCGGATAATCCCAAGCTTTGCATTTTTCCTTCAAACTCAAGCTTGAGAAAGTTGAAAGACATATCAATCATGCCTTGAACTTCATCAATGCTCATGTCGCTCATGTTTGTCGAAAGAAGATGTTCACTTAAAGCTGCTGCTCTGGTTTCGTATTCCTTCATCAAGGCTGTTCCAGCGGTCTTCGCCACGTCATCGACTTTCGAAATGATTTGGCTCTCCGCGACATCGAGCGTGATGTTCGCC
Source organism: Deltaproteobacteria bacterium (assembly GCA_016202335.1). Lineage (GTDB taxonomy): Bacteria > UBA10199 > UBA10199 > 2-02-FULL-44-16 > 2-02-FULL-44-16 > JACQOX01. The sequence goes on along the minus strand of JACQOX010000122.1, from coordinate 1,145 downwards.
GCCATTTTCGCGCCTTTTCCTTCTGGGATGAAATTGAGCGCTTCAGCCAACAGACCCATGAACACTGCGGGAGTGAAATGCTTCACTTCTTTGCTCAGAGGAATGGATGATTGATCACCCAAATCAAGATAAGGCTTTATCGTTTTTCCCCAAATTTGTTTGAACACCCCAAGCGAATCGTAACTCCGCACCGTCTGCGGAGATTTGATTTTGGGCATGGCGTCAGTGTTCTCTTGGGCTCTGTCCCTCACGAGAATGGACGCACCAAAACTACCACCTGGCTCATGCCCAGTCGGGTCGTTAAATTTTATCGGGTTGCCGTGCACATACATGTACGGGTTCCATGACAAACTCTTCTTCGGATCCGGGACCACGGGGTCCGCAGTCATAAACCGCCCCGCACTGGGATCATAATACCGAGCTTTAAAGTTCATCAGCCCGTACTCATCCAACTCTTGATTGGTGAACCCAAAATTCTGCTGACGTCCCACCGTCGCACTGCTTCCTTGAATGAAGACCTGACCATAGGGTTCAAACGTCGTGCGCGAAACAACAGTTCCCGCGGCATTGAGTTCCGCTACCGGGGATTCCAGATGATCGCTCAGGAAATAATGATCTCCTGCGCTTGGCCCGCGGAGGGGCGTGGTTTGATTATTTCCCAGCGTCCCGCGCGTTGACGTGAGGAGCTTTCCTCCTCCACTGCTGACATGCGTGGTCACAGAGCGTTCGGTGACGGTTCCGCTCACAACTGACTCATGGATCTGAACGGAACCAAGGTACGTCGTGCGAATTTTGCGGCCAGCCCCCAGATCAACGTCTTTCCGAAGGCGATTGCCGGTGATGTCGTACGCCATCTCGATTTTTTTGACGCTTCCTTCCCACGCTTCGATCATGCGATTTTCTTCGTCATAGACGTAACGATAACGCTTATTGCCGCTCAGGCGATTCGTCACATTGCCGGCCGCATCTTTGCTGCCTTCATACACCATCGCCCCTTGGCGGCCTTGAAGCGTTCGCACCAGCGGGTCGATGCTAAGCGACGACTGAGCCCAAAGCTGGGAAGGAAAAAAAAAACGCCTATCTGAATCAGGCCAATAGCGATGCGGAAGTTTTGTTTCATCATCATATCTTAGGCCTTAGAGAGC
>JACQOX010000004.1 GCA_016202335.1 Deltaproteobacteria bacterium | reverse complement strand
TTTTTTAGCTTAAAAATTTCAAATAACAGGAGCGTTTTTTTATGTCAAAAATCAGTCAAGTGATTGGACGAGAAATTTTAGATTCCCGCGGAAATCCCACGATTGAAGTCGATGTTGTGCTTGAAAATGGCGTGCTCGGCCGTGCCTCTGTTCCCTCTGGGGCATCGACTGGCGTTCATGAAGCCTGCGAACTTCGCGACGGTGATAAAAAACGTTTTGGCGGAAAAGGTGTCCTGCATGCGGTCGATGCTGCTAAGACCAAGATTGCTGCGGCACTGAAAGGCCTGGATGCTCAAGACCAACGAAAGCTGGATGTCCTCCTCTGCGAACTCGATGGAACGCCCAATAAATCACAACTCGGCGCCAACGCGATTTTAGGAACCTCGCTCGCGACGGCCCGTGCCGTGGCACTGTCCCAGCAAAAGCCATTGTTTGAATACGTTGCAGGCCTTTTCAATAATGCGAAACCCCATGTTTTGCCCACGCCGATGATGAATATCTTAAACGGCGGCATGCATGCCGATAATAACGTCGACATTCAGGAATGGATGATCATGCCCGTTGGCGCGAAATCCTTTCATGAAGGCCTTCGCATGGGAGCCGAAATCTTCCATGCGCTGAAAAAGGTGTTGCACGGGAAAAAATATCACACCTCGGTTGGCGATGAAGGTGGCTTTGCGCCAAATCTGACGTCGAATGAAGAGGCCTTGGAAGTCATGGCCCATGCCGTGGAGCAGGCTGGGTATCGCATGGGTGAGGATATTGTCTTTGCCATCGATGCGGCTTCGACGTCCTTTTATGAAGGCGAACGCTATCACCTTCCTGCTGAGGGGAAACGAAATCTCACCGCTTCGGAGCTCATCACCTGGTATGAAGCGTTGGTAAAACGTTTTCCGGTGAAGTCGATCGAAGACGGCTTGGCCGAAGACGATTGGGAAGGTTGGAAAAAGCTTCAAGCACAGTTGGGCAAAGGCCATCAGATCGTCGGTGACGATCTCTTTGTCACCAACCTCGAACGTCTGAAACGCGGCCTTCACGAAAAATCGGCCAACGCCATCCTCATCAAACCGAATCAAATCGGAACGTTAACCGAAACGCTCGATTGCATTGCCTTGGCCAAGTCGTCGGGTTGGAACACCATCATTTCACATCGGTCCGGAGAGACCGAAGATGCGTTCATCGCAGACCTTGCGGTGGCGACAAATGCAGGCCAAATCAAGACCGGAAGCCCGTGTCGAGCTGATCGCACCTCAAAATACAATCAGCTCCTTCGTATCGAAGAGCAGCTTGGGGTTCGCGCCACGTACGCAGGGAACATCAGGTGATCGAGATCCTTCCATTTCAATCCTCAGATCTTGAGGCTGTTCTCGACATCGAACATCAAGTGTATGCTCTTCCGTGGTCGCGCGCATCGTATGAAGACCTGCTGGTGCAAGATTCCATCCAGATGTGGGCTGCAAAAAAAAACGGTCGGTTGGTGGGGTATATGCTCTCTCAACTGGGCGGTGATGACGCGGAACTCCACACTATTGCGGTTTCTCCGGACATGCAAGGCCAGGGAATCGGTCGGATGTTGATGCAACATTTCTTTGCCGACGCGATGAAACGCAGATTGAATTCACTTTTTCTTCAGGTTCGTTTATCCAACGAACGAGCGCTTGCGCTCTACCGTTCCTTCGGCTTTGAGGTTGTTGGGCTTCGAAAAAGATATTATAGTGACAACCATGAAGATGCTTTTGTCATGCGATGCAGTCTGACCCAAGATTGACAACCTGAAAATTCTTCTGCTAGGCGAGGAGTCACTATGCTGAATTCCGCCGTCTTAGTCTTAAACCGGCATTACCTGCCCATCGACGTCACGTCGCTCAAACGTGCATTTGTCATGCTTTACTCAGGGATCGTCAAAGCCGTGGACGAGCAGTATCGGACTTTTGATTTTGAGAGCTGGTCTGAACTTTCGGTGGCAGCGCATGCCGAGTCGATTGGTGTCGTGGGAAAACTCATCCGCGTGCCGCGAGTGGTGACCTTAACCACCTTTGACCGCATGCCGCGGCGAACAGTGCGATTTTCGCGCATGAACATCCTGCTTCGCGATCGCCATATCTGCCAGTACTGTGGAGTCCGCTATTCGCGTTCCAATTTGAACCTTGATCACGTGACCCCGCGAGCCCATGGCGGCAAGACAACATGGGAAAACATCGTGACGAGCTGCCTTCGCTGTAATCGTGTCAAAGGGGGAAGAAGTCCGGAACAGGCGCATATGCGGCTCATCCGCCGGCCCTTCCGACCGAATGCCGTGCCTTTCTTGGGCATGGCTACCAGTCGATCTTTCCGCGAAGAGTGGAAGCCCTTTATCAATATCGTCGACTTCAGCTATTGGAACGTAGAACTCGAGCCGTAATTTCATGACCCATCATACTTTTTTAATCGAAGCCAAAAACGTTGGTGAGCGCGTCGATGTTTTCCTCTCGGAAAACTTGCATCCTCTTTCTCGCTCTCAGGCCAAAAAGCTGATCGATGAAGCAAAGGTTTTGCTGAAGGGAAAAAAGATCAAACCTTCTTACGAACTGCGAGCCGGGGATGTCCTGGAAGTGGAGATCCCACCTCCAGCTTCCTCAGACGTCCTTCCCGAAGAGCTGCCACTCGACATTCTCTTTGAAGATGAAGACATTATCGTGGTGAATAAAAGTGCAGGGATGGTTGTCCATCCGGGACCTGGCCATCAGGAAGGGACGCTCGTCAATGCGCTCCTTGGGCATTGCAAGGATCTTTCAGGGATCGGCGGCGAACTCAAGCCCGGAATTGTTCATCGCTTGGACAAGGGGACGAGCGGGGTGATGGTAGCGGCCAAGAACGATGCAGCCCATCTTCATCTGGCAGCGCAGTTTGCCGATCGCACGATTCAGAAGACGTATTTCGCGGTGGTGGTGGGGGCATGCAAGGACCTGTCGGGCAGAATTGAGAGTTCCATTGGTCGATCGATGAGCGATCGCAAAAAAATTTCATCGCGAACGTCGAAAGGCAGACGGGCGCTCACCGAGTGGCGCATCCTTGAACGCCTGGGACATTCGCTTTCGACGCTTGAAATAGGGCTCAGAACTGGGCGCACGCATCAAATCCGAGTGCACATGTGTGAAATGGGACATCCCTTGGTGGGCGACGAAGTCTACGGCGGCCGCACCCGTGCCAAGGGTATCCGCGACGAGCTTCTGCGCGATGTGATTCTCGCCTTTCCGCGGCCAGCACTGCATTCGCTGAAGCTCCGACTGCTTCATCCGCGAACCTTGGAATCAATGCTTTTTACGGCGCCACTCGCCGAAGACATCGAAGCTCTCCTTGGGCGATGTCGGGAAATCTTGAAATGAACTTTCAATCTACGATCCTTGATCTGCCCAGCATTTGCCACGGGTTTGGATTCCCGAGGATTGCCGTCGAAAAACACGTTGCAGCCTATGCGGTCCAAACCTTTCCCACAAAACAGGTTCATTCCCATAAAGTATATGTGGTTACCGAATTGCCCCAGGCAGTGATCGAAGCCGACGCATTTGTGACGAATGTCCCGGGCATCGTCTGTTCCGTGCGAACTGCCGACTGTGTTCCGATTTTACTGGCTGATCCGGTCAAACGAGTCGTGGGCGCTGTCCATGCCGGCTGGCGCGGGACTGCGGCCGATATCGTTGGAGAAGCCATCACGGTATTCCAGCGACGTTTTGGATCACAACTTGAGGATCTTTGTGTCGCTATCGGTCCGGCCATCTGTGGAAATTGTTATCAAGTTGGCGAAGATGTCGCGCGGGCCATGGGAATGCTTTCACCAGATGCGGTGAAGAAACAGGATGAAAAATATGTGGTCGATTTGAAACTCGCCAATCGTGATCGTTTGCGAGAGCTCGGCGTACTTTCAGAACAGATCTGGTTGAGCAAAGAATGCACTTTCTGTGGTCAGGGAAATTTGGCCTCTTTTCGCCGTGACCAGACCACCGAACGCCAAGAGAATTTTATTTTTATTGAGCGCTGACCGGACTTTCAAACGGGACATAGTCCCGATCTTCGACCGTCGGATTCAGACTGCGGTTCATCTCACGATATTCCATCCGCATGTCTTCATTGTCGAGTTCCAGGGGGATGGCAGCAGCTGCTGCGGGTTCCTTTGAAATCGCTTTCCTGGCGGTTCGCAGCGGGGATTTTTTGATTTTTGGTGGAAGGACGGGCGCTTTCGCTTCCGGCAAGTCGATGGTTGCTTGAGGCTTCACCGGCAGCTCGAAGATTTGAGTTTCAACCGGCTTTTCCGGAATACTCACGGGGATCTCCTGAACCGCAGAGGGGAGGGGAGCGCGCTCACCTTTAAGCCAAGGAATTTGTTGAAGTCCAAGGAATACCGCTGCCAGCGCCATGATAGCGATGATATTCAAAAGAGTCGTCGGCAGAAGTGCGTGGTTCTTCATCGAACGGAGCGTTATCATGCATGTCCATTCTCTGTCAAAATTTCTTGTCTTTACCGTCCTCCCTCCATTATAAATTGCCCCCTCTATGAAAAAATTGGCAGCAGTCATTTTGGCAGGGGGACAGAGCACCCGGATGAAATCCAAGACCTTGAAGGTTCTTCATCCGTTGGCGGGGAAACCCCTTATTTCTTACCCGCTTGGAGTCGCGAAGGCCTTAAAGGCAACCCCCATCTGTGCCGTTATTCCACCCAACCAAGCTGATCTCGAAAATCTTCTTATCACGCTCGACACGACCATCGCCTATCAAAATGAGGCCCTGGGAACCGGGCATGCGGTGATGTTGGGGATGAAAGCGCTCACTTCTTTTCCCGATGGCTATGTCATTGTTTTGAGCGGCGATGTACCGCTCATCCAAGAAGAAACGATTCGCGGCCTCAAACAGGCCATGGAAAAAAATGGTGCGCGACTCGGGCTTCTTTCCATGCGGCTCGCAGAGCCGTCGCCCTATGGTCGCATTGTGCGTGATCTCGACGGCCAGGTGGTGCGCATCGTGGAAGACAAAGACGCCAGTGAATCCGAGAAAGCGATCACTGAAGTCAATGCCGGGATTTATTGCTTCGATAAGGCGTGGCTCAGTGAAGCGCTTCATCATCTCAAACCCAATAACGTCAAAGGGGAATATTATCTGACGGACCTCGTCGGGTTGGCGGTGGAGCAAAACGTCGGTGTGGTGGCTCATGCCGCCGCCGATCCCCATGAATTCTTGGGGGTGAATACGCGGATCGACCTGGCGCGCGTCGCGGAGATCATGCGTCGGCGCATCAATCATCGCCACATGCTTGCGGGTGTGGGAATTCTGAAAGAAAACGATACGTACATCGACGCCGATGTTGCGATTGGCGAAGACACGACGGTTTATCCCGGCGTCTTTTTACGCGGAACGACGAAAATCGGAAAAAGTTGCGTGATTGAAACAGGTTCTGTCCTCACCGATATGACGCTTGGGGATGGCGTGCACATCAAACCGATGTGTGTGTTGGAGCAGAGCACCATCGGGGATGACACGGCCATCGGACCGTTTGCCCATATCCGGCCGAAATCTCAAATTGGTCGCAAGGTGAAGATCGGCAACTTTGTTGAAGTGAAAAAAACGGTGATGAAAGAGGGCTCCAAAGCGTCGCATCTCAGCTATCTCGGCGACGCCAAGATTGGCAAAGAAGTGAATATCGGTTGCGGCACGATCACCTGTAATTATGATGGTCATTCAAAACATGAAACCGTGATTGGCGACGACGTGTTCGTCGGAAGTGACGTTCAGTTCGTTGCGCCCGTCAGTATTGGTGCAGGATCCACCATCGGTGCGGGTTCGACGATTACGGAAGACGTCCCAGAGAATAGCCTGGCGCTCTCACGAACGGTGCAGGTGGTAAAAAAAGATTGGAAACCGAAGTGGAAGAGAAAATGACGTGGAGGAAAAATGTGTGGAATAATTGGTTATGTCGGTGAGCAGCAAGCTCTGCCTATTTTAATCGAAAGCCTCAAGCGACTTGAATACCGCGGATACGATTCCGCGGGCGTAGCGATCATCAATGGCAAGGGCGTGGAGATTCGTCGCGCCAAAGGAAAGCTGCCGATGCTGGCGCAGGCCTTGGAAGGGAATCCTATTGCGGGAACCGTTGGCATCGGCCACACGCGCTGGGCTACGCACGGGAAGCCTTCAGAGGTCAACGCCCATCCGCATCGCTATAAAAACATTGTCGTGGTGCACAACGGCATTGTCGAAAATCATAATGAACTGAAACAATTTCTCACCAGCAAAGGACATGTCTTCGAATCCGAAACCGATACTGAAGTCATCTGCCATCTCGTTCAATTTTATATGAGTGAGTGCGATGGCACCTTGGCGGCTTTTCGGCGCACGCTGGAACGGATCAAAGGCAGCTACGCCGTGGTTATCATGAATGAATTAGACAAGAGCCAACTCTATGTCGCGCGGCAGGGGAGCCCGCTTGTTTTGGGCTGCTGCGAAGGTGAGGCTTATGTCGCCTCCGACATCCCGGCGATTTTGCCGTACACCCGCGACATGCTCTTTCTCGAAGATGGCGACTACGGTGTGATTCGCGCGGGTTCGATCGACATCTTTGGTTCCGCTGGAAAATCGGTTTCGCGGACGACACAGCGGATTCCGTGGAGTCCTGCGATGGCGGAACGCGGTGGCTATAAGCATTTCATGCTCAAGGAAATCCATGAACAGCCGGAAGTTCTGGAAGATGCGATTGCCGGCAGAGTTTCGGTGGAGCAACAGACCGTGTCGCTCGACGAACTGACCACTGTCTGCGGAGGAGCGGGATTTCCGTTTGACGAAGTGGTGATCGTGGCCTGTGGGACATCGCTCCACGCTGGCATGGTCGGAAAATATCTCATTGAATCCATCGCCCGCGTGCGCGTGAACGTGGATCTGGCCAGCGAATTTCGCTATCGCCAGCCGATTGTCAGCAAACGCAGCCTGGTGATTCCGATCACGCAGTCGGGTGAAACTGCTGACACGCTGGCTGCGACGCAGCTCATGCGCGACGCCGGTGCGAAGGTTCTTGCCATCTGCAACGTGGTGGGCAGCACCATCACGCGTGTTGCCGATGCGGCCCTGTATACGCACGCGGGTCCAGAGATTGGCGTGGCGTCGACCAAGGCCTTTACCACGCAGCTAGCGGTCCTGCTGCTGCTCGCCATCGACATCGCCAAACGCTGTGATCGTATCGATCAAAAAACCATGTCTGCTTATGTCGAACAATTGCTTTGTCTTCCGCGCCACGCCCACCATGTTCTGGGTTTGGCAGAGAAAGTGCGCCAGGTGGCGGCAAAGTTTTCCCATGCAACGCATGCCATCTTCATTGGCCGCGGTATCAATTATCCGGTTGCCTTAGAAGGTGCCCTGAAGCTCAAGGAAATTTCCTATCTGCATGCCGAAGGTTTTGCGGCCGGAGAGCTCAAGCACGGACCGATCGCGCTGCTCGATACCGATGTTCCGGTGATCGCCATTGCCTTGAAAGATGCGGTGTATGAAAAAATGCAGTCGAACATCGAAGAAGTGAAGGCCCGCGGCGCACCGGTGATCGCGATCATCAACGAAGGTGATCATGAACTGGCGAGCAAAGTTGATCACTTCTTTGAAATTCCTCTCGTCGATCCTCAGCTCTCACCGCTGTTGGCGTCGCTTCCACTGCAGCTGTTTGCTTATTATGTTGCCGACTATAAAGGCACCGATGTCGATCAGCCCCGGAATCTCGCCAAAAGTGTAACCG
>JACQOX010000116.1 GCA_016202335.1 Deltaproteobacteria bacterium | reverse complement strand
GCATGGTTCGCTCCCGCTGGGGAAGCTGGTGGATGCCGGCATTCCGGTCGGTTTGGGAACTGACATCTGGCATACGCGCTTGGGTTTTAGCCTCTGGGAAGAAATGCGTCTCGCCCTGGAGCTCGGCTCAGACCCGCTACCCAAACCAACTGAGCTCTTGCGCATGGCAACGCTCGGCGGCGCACGCGCGCTGGGGCTCGACCATCTGACCGGAACCCTGGAAACCGGAAAACAGGCGGACTACATTGTGGTGCATACGCCAGAGACATCGGACGATGACGACTTCTTGATCAAACTCATCACTGAAACCCATCCACAGCACGTCAAACGCGTGGTAGTGGCGGGAAATGCGCTGAAGAATTCATAACACCCCCTACCCCCTCTTACCTTAGAGGGAGTTAAGCATATTGAATATGTCAAACCCACTTATCACCAAAAATAAAAAGGCCCTCTTCAATTATCACGTGGAAGAACGCTTTGAGGCCGGCATCGTCTTGACCGGCAGTGAAGTCAAATCGCTGCGCGCCGGCGGGGCCAATCTCGTCGACAGCTATGTCTCGCTTAAAAACAACGAAGCCTTTCTCCTGAAAGCCCATATCAGCCCTTATCAACCCGCAGCCATGCAAAACCACGTGCCGACGCGGCCGCGCAAACTGCTTTTCCATCGCGCTGAGATTCTCAAACTCCAGAGTCGCCTGCAGGCCCAAGGATATACCTTGATTCCCATGTCCCTTTATTTTAAGAAGGGCCGGGCAAAAGCGGAAATAGGGCTTTGCCGGTCAAAGACCAAAGCTGACAAACGCGAAAACATGAAAAAACAAGAGGCCGGCCGCGAAATGCAGCGGGTGCTCCGCGGTAAGAATAATTGATCTTTGAAAAAATTATTGAGCCTGCTTGCAAAATCGGATGAGCTGCAAGGCAGGCCTGAAACGAACGACCGGAGCGTACACGATAAGTACGTGAGGATCGTGAGTGAGGGCCAACGCCGCAGATCGCCGATTTTGCAAGCAGGCCATGGGGACGAAATAGATTTCGACGAAGACACACGAAGCCTTTCCTGCATGCCGACCACGTCAGAGCGTCGTTAAACCTATGGCACGTCTATAAACGACAACTTCGAATACCAAATGGCAGCTTAAACGCTTGCCACGTCAACCGGCGAACACCTGCTACGCTGGAAGACGCCATCAGCAGGTTGCTGACTTCAAGCCCTCCTTAGCGCGAAGTCATAAGCCCAGTAAGGATAGTCTTCAGGATCGCCCGTCCGTGGGCATGCCTGAAGGCAAAATCAAATTCGCGGAATGAGCATGGAGATGGGAAGTGGACGGGTTTTCGGACGAGGGTGCAATTCCCTCCGTCTCCACAATTTTTCAGTGTTCTTCCGAACACGAGCAACAACACTTCGTTTTATCGCCTGGCTTTGCACGGCGGGACTTCAGCCATTCCAGCGCCACCGGCAAAAAGGAAATCACGATGATCGCCAGGAGCACCAGATGAAAGTTGTGTTTCACGGCGGGAATGTCGCCGAAATAAGCGCCGGCGAGGAGAAAGCTCATCACCCAGGCCGCTCCACCGATAATGTTATACACCGCAAATTTGCGATACGTCATGGTCCCGATACCGGCCACGAACGGCGCAAACGTGCGCACGATCGGCATAAACCGCGCCAGGATGATCGTCTTGCCGCCATATCGTTCATAGAATTCATGGGCCCTCAGCAAATGCCGGCGATTCAACCAGCGGCCCTTTTCATCGTGAAACACTTTTGGTCCAAGAAACTTGCCGATCGCGTAATTAACCGCATCGCCAAACACCGCCGCAATGATTAAAACGATCATCAGCGGCACCAGGTCCAAGGCCGCATTTTCGCTGACCGAGAGCGCGCCAAGCGCGAAGAGCAGTGAATCTCCGGGCAGAAAGGGTGTCACCACGAGGCCCGTCTCACAAAAAACAATCAGAAAGAGGATCGCATACATCCAGACGCCGAAGAATCCCATCCACTCGTTGAGATGCACGTCGAGATGCATCAGGATGTTCATGGCGTACAGGACGTAATCAAACAGGTGATGAAGAAAGGACATGCAACCTCCGAAGTAAATCTTCCAAAGCTTCCATCGGCAAACCCACGACGTTCGTATACGAACCTTCGATTTTCTCCACGAGATTTTTACCCAAACCTTGAATGGCGTACGCTCCGGCTTTTCCCAGGGGCTCCCCGGTAGCGACGTACGCATCGAGCTCCGCCGTCGATAAAGCACGCATTTTCACCCGCGTCGTAGCGACGACCGCTTTCAGGTGATGAACATCGCCCACCGCAAGTCCTGTGATGACGTCGTGCCACTCGCCCGATAACAGCGTCAGCATCTCTCGTGCATGGGCGGCATCATCTGGTTTTCCGATGATTTTTCCTTGAAACAGAACGGTCGTATCAACGCCAATCACCAGCGCATCGCCGTGTTTTTTGAGCGCTGCGTGCGCCTTTTCTGTGGCCAACCGCACAACATAGTCCTGTACTGATTCTCCGGGAAGTTCGGTTTCATCGACACCGGTCACGCAGACATGAAATGACAGCCCCGCTTCTTCAAGGAGTTTCTTGCGCGCCGGTGATCCGCTGGCCAAGCACAATGGTCGGTGAACGTTGACTTTCATGAAGGCTTCGTGAAGAACACAAACCCATGATCCGCACAAATGAAAATCAACTCGTGAAAATCGCCATTGAAGGCAAGGTCTCGCCGCCGTCGGTGTGGCCCAATGAAGTCGGCCACGATGGCCAGGTGCACAACGTCCCCGCTGTGGGCGGCATCACCTACAACGTGATCGTCGGCGACTCCGCCTTTGGGTGGGCCGCGGATCACGTTGAACCGGGCGTTTCCGCGATCGTCAATCACGAGAAACGCAGTGAAAAACCCAACGTCGCGTTCAATTTCCTGGCCTGCGTGGGCAACGACGCCATCGTCATTTCCGGTGAAGCAAAAGGCAAAAAAGGCGTGGTCATCGGGCATCACGGCGGCGTCGAACACGTGATGATCGATTTCGCGGAAGACGTTTTGGAAAAGCTCACGAACGACGACAAATTTCAAATTCGCGCCATCGGCCAGGGTCAGAAACTTTTGGACTACCCGCAAATCCGCGTGAGTTCACTGGATCCGCGGCTCCTTCAAAAGATGGGCATCAAAGAAAAAAAAGGAAAGCTGGAAGTTCCCGTCGCCGGCATCGTCCCGGGAAAACTCATGGGATCGGGGTTGGGTTCGCTCAACGTCCACACCGGTGATTACGACATCATGACGTCAGATCGTGATGTCCTCAAAAAACATCAGATCGACCATCTCAAGCTCGGCGACGTCATCGCCATCACCGACATCGACGCTTCGTACGGCTGGCGCTACCTGACCGGTGCGGTGATGATCGGTGTGGTCATCCACGGCGATTCGCACGCCTCGGGCCACGGGCCGGGGGTCACCTCGATCATGACGTCACCTGCGGGGGATATCATCCCGGTGATCGCGAAGGATGCGAATATTGGGAAGTATCTGAAGTTGGGAAGATATCGCTAAGGAGGCCGTATGGCTCTTACCTATTCCAAAGAAAACCTGATCGGCACCAAAGCGCCGGATTTCAACCTTCCAGGAGTCGACGGGAAACATTATTCCCTCAAAGGTTTGCTCCACAATCAGCACGGCGTCGTAGTGATGTTTATCTGCAATCATTGCCCCTATGTCGTCGCCCACCAAGACCGGTTGATCGCGCTTGCCCACACGTATCAAAAAAATGGCTTTCAATTCGTGGGCATCAACTCGAACGACGAAACAAATTATCCGGATGACTCGTTTGACAACATGGTGAAAGTCGCCAAGCAGAAAGATTACCCGTTCCCGTATTTACGCGATAAAGATCAAACCGCCGCCAAGGCCTACGACGCGGTCTGCACGCCGGAAATTTACCTCGTCGATTACGAGGGAAAGATTCGTTACCACGGCGGCATCGATGACAATTGGAAAGAACCGGACAAGGCCACCAAGCATTACCTCAAGAACGCGATCGAGGACATCCACGCGGGACGGCCGGTGAAAGAGCCCACGCCGCATGCCATGGGGTGTTCCATCAAATGGGCCGCCTAATCCTCATCGGCATTCTTTTTTCGCTTATCGCACAAACAAGCGCCTCTGCTGCGGCTGCCCCATTTTTTTATTCAGGAAATGGGAAAATATCGCTCTCCTCCAAGGCCGGCGTATTTCAAGGTGCCTTTCGGCACGCGGATGGAACCTATGATCAAAAAGCGCTCGCTCGCATCACCACTGTTTTAGGGGGAAATTGGAAGAAACCCGAAAGCAGCATCGAACTGCGCTTCATCGAATTTTTGGATTATCTCCAGGACACCTTTCACACCCAGAAGATCACCATCACCTCTGGCTACCGCAGCCCGAACCACAATCAACATTTGCGCAAACAAGGCAAGCTCGCCGGCAAGGCGTCGCTGCATCAATACGGCATGGCCGCGGACGTTGAATTCGTCGGCACTTCCTCAAAGCGCGTTTGGGAACATGTCCGCAAGCTCGGCATCGGTGGCGTGGGATTCTATCACGGCGCCAAGGTGCACATCGATGTCGGACCTGCGCGATACTGGGATGAGACGACCTCGGGCGTCGGCACCAATGCCGCAGATGACAATAAGCTGATTTTACTCTTTACCGATCGCGACATCTATTCGGCAGGAGATACCATCACAACGCGTTTTGCGCGGATGACCGCGTGGCCAATCGGGGTCGATACGGAATGGATGCTAGAAAAGGAAGTAAAGCAGGAGTGGAAAAAGGTAAAACAGGTAGGGGAAAAATCTCACTGTAAATTATTTTCTTCCATTTTGGATATGACCTCTCTGCCCGTCACGTTGCCGAGCGATCTCGAGCCGGGAAAGTATCGCCTCATCGCAACCTTCTGTGCACGAAGCCAAAGCTCTATGCCGGAGTCCATTTCCTCACATCTATTTGAAATCCGACCATGACCACTAAACATTCGTCCCAAGGAATCTTGTTGATGATATTGTCCTGCGCCTGCTTCACCGCCGCTTGGATTGGAATCAAGTTTTTAACCCCTCGCCTGCCACTCATAGAAATTATTTTCTTTCGCGGCTTCATTTCTCTCATCTGTCTCATCCCGCTCGTCTATCGACGCGTCGGTTCCTTTTCTGCTTCCAACTATGGTTCTCTTTTTTATCGCTCGAGTTTTGGCGTCGCGGCGATGTTTCTCCACTTTTATGCGCTCAAAAACATCGACATCGGGAATGCCGCAGCCCTCGTCAACACCGCACCAATCTTTGTCGCCATTCTCTCGCCGTTCATTCTCGGAGAACGTTTTCGCCGCCAATCTTTTTTCTTGATCGTGATGGCCTTCATCGGCGCTTGTTTCATCCTCAAACCCAACAGCCATGTGATTTCCACTGGCGCGCTGTCCGCTCTGGGAGGAGGATTTTTCGCGGCTTTAGCCATGATCTACATCCGAAAACTGCATGGTTCGGACAGTTCCACCACCATCGCCTTTTATTTTACCCTGATGGCCACGCTTTCGGGACTACCGATGATCATGCATTTTGTCTGGCCAACTCCTTTGGAATGGGGAGTCCTTCTGGGCACGGGAATGATCATCACGGCGGCGCAGCTGGCCATGACCAAGGCCTACGCCCACGGCGAAGCCTCGCTCATCGCACCTTTTAACTACGTTTCGGTTATTTTTTCTTATGCCGTGGGCATGATCTTCTGGAAGGATATCCCGGATCGGTGGTCACTCTTGGGAGCGGCCGTTATCGTCGCGAGCGGTGTTGGAATCATGCTGGCAGGCAAAAAAGCGAAAACCTTTCAATTGGAATGATGTGGAGCAGAGCGGGATCGAACCGCCGACCTCGTCGTTGCGAACGACGCGCTCTCCCAGCTGAGCTACTGCCCCAAATTTTTTGCGCCCCCGGCAGGAATCGAACCTGCGCAGCCAGCTTCGGAGGCTGGTACTCTATCCACTGAGCTACGGGGGCCGGGTAAGCGTTGTGGGCGCGACAGGATTTGAACCTGTGACTTCCACCGTGTGAAG
>JACQOX010000117.1 GCA_016202335.1 Deltaproteobacteria bacterium | reverse complement strand
CTTTTTTCCCATGTTGCGGGACCGATGTGCTCGAACACCACATCGACGCCACGACCGTTGGTAAGTTTTTTCACTTCCTTGTGAAACTCTGGCGTGGTTTTGTAATTGATGACATGATCCGCGCCGAGCGCTTTGGCTTTGGCTAATTTTTCATCGCTGCCCGCCGTCGTCATGACCGTGGCGCCTAAATGTTTCGCCACTTGAATGCCCGCAGATCCAACGCCACTGCCCGCAGCATGAATCAAAACCGTTTCGCCTTTCCTGACATTCGCACGACCCACAAGCATGTGCCAAGCGGTGAGAAAAACCAGCGGCGTTGCTGCCCACTCTTCCGGTTGCCAGGTATCGCTGATGCGTAGCAACTCGCGCGCCGGAGCAGTGGTGAATTCCGCAAAACCGCCCTGGCGTGAAGTGCCCATCACAGAAAACTGCGGGCACAAACTTTCGCGACCTTCCAGACAACGCTCACACCCCCCACAACTCTGGCCCGGCGAGACAAGCACATGTTCGCCTACGTTCCAGCCGCTCACATTCTTCCCCAGCGCAGAAATTTTTCCCACCACTTCACAGCCGCCGATGTGCGGCATGGGCACGGACAATCCCTGCCAGCCCTGGCGAATCCAGATATCCAGGTGATTGAGCCCGCAGGCTTCGACCTTGATGAGGACTTCATCTGCCGCGGGCTCAGGGTCAGACAACTGCATAAGTTGGAGAACGTTGAGATCGCCGTGCTCAGTAAAAGCGATGGCCTTCATGGGGACTCCTTTAGTGAATCGTCAGTCATCCCAATGGTCAGATTTGTCAATGACGATACGATGCAGATCACCACTAAGCCTGCGCCAGAACAGCTTGCGAAGTCCGGTCCATTCGAACAAAGAGCGCCGTCGCAAAATGGAGCTCGTATGGTAAATGTTCATCTGTGGAATCAAATCGGGACTAATTTTTACTGTCCAACCCTCACCATTCATCTTCGGTATGAGCGCCTTTTGTGGGGAGGAGAAATCCGTGTGCACCCTGGTCAAAAGGATTTAGGGACTGCCGGCACCATCAACAATGCATCAGGATACTTCAACGAGGTAGGCATTTCCAATGACCTCGCCTTTGCAGCACGCATCTTCGCTGCTCCACAGTCACCACTTCGCACAGACGCAAAAACACGATTCGAACCGTTCGATGGAAAAGGCAATCATCTGCACCCGGATGTCCAAAGAATTGAGCGATGACACCGCCGACATCCGTGCCATTTCAGCATTGCTGGCGGCAGGAGCGTATCACCTGTTCAGGTTCACAGCTTCTTTAGATTTAGCAAGAGCATCGTCATCCCTCCAGAAAGGACCTGTAAATCGGAACGTATCTGCGAATCCGTAGAACAGGTCAGCAAACACGGGAGAAAACCAGGTCGCCTGCCCAGGCGATGAATGTACTTGGCCTCGAAGGGTGATGCGATTTTTCCCCTGAAGGGTTGGCTGTTTTTTGAGAATCAGATCATCGACAACCTCGGCTCCAGCAACATAAAAATGAGCGGAATCTGCCGTTGCATCAGCCATCGCGGCCAACTGTTCCAAGCTCCTCGGGGTGACATACATCCCATCTTCCATGGTCTTAAGGAGGGTTTGCCAACCATCTCGGCGATCGCGGATCAGTTTTATGGCAATCTCTCCAAGCCATGATCCCCTCATGGCCACATGGATGGTATCTTTAGAGCTCTGCCACTGCAGGCTTTGGCCCACAGGGATTGCTGTCACTGCGGTCGACTGGCTGATCAACAGACCACCTTCGCAAAAATCAAGTTCGGCTTCGAGTGTATGAACGCCAGCCGCATCAGAGGGCTGTCGCATGGAGAACATGATGGCAATGCGGCGCCAAGGCTCGACCTTTTGCGTTTGGCTGATATCGGCACGAAACTTCGGCTCTCCGTCAACATCTTCATATCGGACAACCACTGAACCAGGATGGGTTTGAGGATACTCGATGCCTTTTGAAGGCACATTCCACCGTGCGGGCACAGAATTGCCGTCGATGGCAGCGCGTGTACAAGGGGAGAAAATGCGATTCCACAAGGTTAAACTGTCATGGAATTGGTGAGGTGCAGGCCCAGACCCAACAATATCGCCATTGAGAAGACCGGGAACACGAAGTGAAGATGTGGCCGTCAACGCAAAGCCGTTAACTGCCTGACCGACAAGAACCTGAAGCGGGCTAAAGTTCATAGGGGATCCCTTTCAGCATGACCATTATCCCCCAGTGGTCATGACCCGAAAGCCCTATGTGCGAATGACTGCTATGTCAATGCCATAGCCAACCGCACGTCAGCGCGTCATGGAACGGAGATCCAGAATGGCATCCAGCTCCTTGGGATCCAATATTTTCTCTTCTAAAGCCACTTCGCGGATAGTCTTGCCTGCTTTGTAGGCTTTTTTGGCGATGGCAGCCGCTTTGTCGTAACCGATTTTTTTCGCCAGCGGTGTGACCAGCATGAGGCTTCGTTCCACGAGTTCACGGCAGCGATTTTCGTCGGCGGCAAGTCCCGCGATACACTTGTCGTTGAAGATCGTCGCGGCATGGGCGAGCAATGCGATGGAATCCAACAGATTTGCGGCGATGAGCGGCATGGCCACATTGAGCTCAAATTTCCCAGACCACGCGCCCTGCGTGATCACGGCATCGTTGCCGATCACTTGCATCCCCACCTGGCAGACGACTTCAGAGATCACCGGATTTACTTTCCCCGGCATGATCGATGATCCTGGTTGGAGTTCAGGCAAAATAATCTCCGCCAACCCTGCGCGCGGACCGCTTCCCAGCCAGCGCACATCGTCGGCGATTTTGATGAGCGAAACGGCCAACGTTTTCAGCGCCCCGCTGGCTTCGACGCAGGCGTCTTTGGCGGCCTGAGCTGAAAAATGATTATCCGCTTCTTTCACCGGCATGCCGGTGCGTTTTGCCAGCACAGCGCACACTTCTTTGGCAAAATCGGGATGCGTATTAATCCCCGTTCCCACCGCGGTTCCGCCGATGGCCAACTCGTAGAGCGATGGCAACACACGCTCGATCCGACCGATATTGTCGTGAACCTGCGCTGCGTAACCTGAGAATTCCTGCCCGAGTGTGAGCGGCGTGGCGTCCATCAAGTGCGTGCGGCCGATCTTGATGATTTCCGCAAATTCACGGGCTTTGCTGGCGAGCGTTTTCGCAAGTGTCGTCACCGCCGGAAGCAAACGCGTTTTGATCTGATACGCCGCAGCCAAATGAATGACCGTGGGAATCACGTCGTTCGATGATTGGCCGTTGTTGACGTGATCGTTCGCATGCACCGGCTTTTTCTCGCCCAAATGACCGCCGAGCGAGACATTGGCAAGATTCGCGATCACTTCATTGGCGTTCATGTTGGTCGAGGTTCCCGATCCGGTTTGAAAGACATCGATCGGAAAATTGTCGTCACACTCCCCGGCAGCAACTTTGAGGGCAGCTTCGGAAATCGAATCCAAGATTTTTGCATCGATCTGGCGTAAGTTTTTATTGGCCTGCGCAGCAGCGTATTTCACTTCGCCGAGCATGTGAATAAATGCCTTGGGCATCGTCCGTCCACTGATCGGAAAATTATCAACCGCCCGCTGTGTCTGCGCGCCGTACAAGGCTTTCAGCGGAACCTTAACTTCGCCCATGGAATCGGTTTCAATACGGTGAGTTGTGGTCATATGCTTCTCCTTCGGTGCTTCGCGACGTAGCGATAAACACCAGGAACGAGTCTGCGTGCAATCGGAATTTTACGGATCTTTTTCTGTTTGCATTTTTCGTCCCCCTGTCTGAAGAGCCCGCGCGAAACAGAAACCTATGAATTGCTCCATTTCTCCTGCTGATGACCAGCACGAATCGTACTCGTGGCACACGTTAGGACGGCAGCTTTCCCCCGTGGCGCTCATTCCTTTGGCCACTGTCGGCGCTGTCGGCCAATTTCGCATTAATTATTCCATCGCCCATCTTGACCCCACCAACGAAGCCCTTCACGGCTTCTGGCGCCAGCTCTACGAACCTTCCACGCGAATGGGAAGAGCCTTTCAACGATTTTATCTCCCTCCTGAATTTCACACCGACGATCCCCACTCAACCGATTTACGAGCTCTGCACCAAAATGGAAACCGCCTCCAGACCTTCTCCAGTGTGGGACTCAATGTGTCATTAGGAATCCGAGCTGTAGCTAATATCGCAGCGATATCTCAGAATCGATGCCAACAGGGGTCGATGACCCCCGCAGAAAGCGCTGCGGTCTATTTGGATACGGCAAGCCTGGGATCACGATTTGTCGAAGCCGGCACCTACAACAAGGGCCTTTTTCTCCAGGGGCAAGAACTGGATGATTTTGCGAATCGCTGGTTTCGCTCCAGCCACAAGATCGCTGTGGGCAGTGGTGCACTTCAGGTGGTCGCCGGAGGACTTCGTCTTTATCGTGGTTTAAGCAATCCGCAAAATTCTTTAAATGAAATCGCGTATGCCGCTATCGACACCGCCAATGGAGCTGCCAACACCCTTTACTCCGTCGAAGTTCTCGTACGAGATGCCCTTGCGAAGAGCAGCTCAGAACAAAACGTGATTCTCCGCAACATCATCAAACAAAGTCTTGGCCTCAATGTGGCGCTCAAAGCTGTTGGTGCCGCCGGAGCTGGCTTTGGATTGTTTCTGAATGGCAAGACCTTTTATGAAGCATCGACGAATGCTGAACTCACTGCCGATGAGTGCCTGTCAATGAAAGTGAGCAGTGTCATCGGTGGCCTCGGCAACCTTGGTCTTTTGATCGGCGGCATCGCCGTGGTCGCTGGCGCTGCCCCAGTTGCAGCCGCGGCCACATCCATCGGATTTGCGTTCATGGTGGGACAAAGCATTTATGAAAACTGGGACGGCATCACGGGGTTGGTGGGTCGCCTCTTCAGCTAAAAATTTCGACATAATACAGGACATATTAAAGGCCACTTATTGCAGTAAAAATAAATAACTTATTGAATGTAATCGGCATTTATGTGAGTATATTTGGACATAAATGAAGATATTTGAGAAGACACATCCTTGGATCACTTTTCGCATCGATCTCCGTAACGTCAAACCTAAACTTTGGCTTCTCTTAGGAGAAGCTGCCTCCAAGTGCGAGCATGTTGCTGGAGTTCCCTTACGGCCGGGGACGGCCGATATGTTGCATCAACTCTATCTTGCAAAAGGGGCGGCGGCGACAACCTCCATCGAGGGGAATTCTCTCACAGAAAACCAGGTGCGTGAGCATCTGGAGGGAAAACTCAAACTCCCCCCTTCGAAGGAATATCTGGCCCAGGAAGTCGATAATATCGTAGAGGCCTTCAACCGGATAGGCGAACAAATCAAAAAAGGCGATTTCAACCTCACTCCCCAAAAAGTATGCGAATATAATCAGGTGGTCCTTCAAAAATTGGCCCTGAACGAAGGGGTTGTTCCCGGAAAAGTCAGGGAACACTCGGTTGGCATTGGCAACATCTACCGCGGCGCCCCACCTGAAGATTGCACACATCTCTTGGAAAAATTGTGCGAGTGGTTGGGCGGAAGCGACTTTCAACCACAAACGGGCCTTGAATCGGTTTATGCAATCATCAAAGCGATCGTTGCACATCTTTATTTGGAATGGATTCACCCCTTTGGCGATGGCAACGGCCGAACAGGACGATTATTGGAGTTTCACATTCTGCTTGCCGCGGGCATTCCATCCCCATCAGCTCATCTCTTGAGCAATCATTACAATCAGACACGGCCTGAATATTATCGTCACCTCGACATGGCCAGCAAATCAGGCGGCGATCTCCTGCCGTTCCTGGAATACGCCGTACAGGGTTTTGTAGATGGGCTTCAAGAACAAGTTCAACTCATTCGATCTCAGCAATGGGATGTCACGTGGAGAAATTACGTCCATGAACTTTTTCGAGATAAAAATAGTACCAGCGATGTGCGCCGAAGACACCTCATCTTGGATATGGGAGCTCAAGAAGAAGCAATCCCTGTGGGAAAAATGTCAGAGCTGACACCCCGTTTAGCCAAAGCTTATGCCTCAAAAAGTTCAAAAACAGTGCAACGGGATCTGAACGAACTGGAAAGAATGGGACTGGCGGAACGATTACCCCATGGCTTCAAAGCAAAACGCGAAACCATTTTGGCCTTCCTTCCCTGGCGAAGGAAGGGGAAGACTCAACAGTAAAATCATCCACATACTCTCGCTTACTGCCGCACGGCGCAGCCCCCGAACCTCAATCCGTCACCTTTATTCAAAGGTTCACGATAAGTGATTGAAGTTGGTGGGCGATTTTTTTTGAGGGCTGCACCCATTGGGTGAAAGCGCAAAAAAAACACCGTCAAAAAAAGACAAAAAAAGGACCAAGGGAGAAGTGTTTTCGAGGGCAGAAAAATGCTACTGAAGCCAGGTTGAAAAACGAAGGGCAGGATGTCATCGGCCTCTTTTTCGAGAAAAAACCGGAAAAAACGAAAAAAATCCTCCCACCAAACCCCTTGAAATACCATGGAAAACCGTACCAAAAACCAAGGTGACGGATTCAGGATTTTCAAAACTACGCAACTTTATTGAAAGATAACCGACAATGAAAAAAGGAGATGACGCCCATGTTTTTCAGACCAGTGCCCTATCAACTACCGACAATGTTTTCCTTTCCAGGAGTACTTCCTATCGGAGCAACAGCACACCCCGCGGCCATCGCTCCTCAAACAGATATTGCGATACCAACCCATCCCTTCAGGGCATGCTTCTCAGGAAAACTCTGGTCAACATCATGTCCCCTGTCCAATGTCGCGCCAGCACCTCTTTTGCCGCCTCCTGACAGCGAAACTATTTTACGACTTCCTCCCGCGATAAGGCCACATATGCTCGAACCCAAGTCGGGCGAAATGATCAGCACTCCTGGAGTAAAGCGTTCATTGCCTGTGAGAGACCTGGAAGAAAGGCTGCCACTCTCTTTGCCGGCTTTTGCATTTGGACAAGGAAATCATGGATATTTTCTTGCTGATCGAAGGAAAAAACAAGAGGAAGGAACAGCGGAGACCGGGAAAGACACTCCCATAGCGCAGATCATAGGAAGAGAAATTTCGCGATTACGCACTGAACACGGACTGAGTCAAAACGCTCTGGCAGAAAAAATTGATATCTCCCCCATAACGCTTTCGCGCATTGAACGTGGAATCTCTTCGGGACAAAATCACTATACCGCAATAGAGACTGTTTTCTCACTCGAAGCGGGTTATTTGGACTCCATGCGCCGAAGTCTTCTTATCGAAGGTTTTCCAGATTCTGTGAGGCATTCAATTACTCCACTCGCACGTGCTATTGGTGCCGAAATCGCGCGACTACGGACTGAAAAAGGATTGACCCAACGTGAATTCGGTAAGCTCATCGGTGTCACTGACAATGTCAGCGCTATAGAACATGGCGGCAGATATCCAAAACCTCTCTTCCCTCAGATCGAGAATGCATTGCATTTGGACACAGGATATTTTGATAGATTAGAGCGAGAGATTTTACTCCGTGAACTCACAAATCCCACGCCAGACGCTTCAGTGCCGTCATCTCCTCAAATGAGAGCGCGTAAAGCCGAGGGCGTGCCATCGCCAAGTCATGGAGTAAGCTCTTTTGGTGGCTTGCCTCCAGGGCTGACACAAATAATTGAGGCCCAAATTACGTCTCCCATCAGAAACATCGTGTACAAACCCGAGAAAGGCGTGATCCTCGTCTTCACGGCAAGTGGCGAATTGTATGAAGTGAGATTAAAAGCTAAACGCGTTTATAAATAGTCGACACTGAAACCGTGGCAGAGAGATTGGTCCCTCTTTACATCTCCTCATAATAAAGCGTCGTAGGCGCATTCAACAGAAACTCCTCAATCGTCATGCCTCGTATGTGTTTTGTCTGAAAGGGGGTTTCACAGATAACTGATAACTGTTCCTTTGGAAAAACCTGAGCAAACCAACCAAAATCAAGTGGTCCCGCTTTGCCGCGTTTAACTTCGATCAATTCCTCCTCTGGCGTCACAAAATCAATTTCATGTTCTTTCGATTGCCAAAAACCAATCGCCTCCGGATTGGCCGATTTTGCGAGCACGGCTCGTCGCCAAATCTCTTGGGCAACAAGCCATTCGAGCAGCATCGCCTGCGATTCACGTGGCAGGGCTTCGTATTCATGGACATGCCTTAAGCCTGCAGGATGCAGCGCAGTCACGACTCCTAGGTTGATAAAGTGAAATTTACAGGGCTTTCGCAGGAGGAACACTTTTTTTTGATGATCCCAGCTCCACGACGGTAAGACCGAAAGCAGATCTGAGAGTTGTTCGATGTAGCCACTGGCGACAGTATTATTGGCCAATCCCGCCTCGCGAGCCACCTTGGCATAACCCACCGGATTTCCACCAAACCGCATGAGGACATGGAGAAGCTGAGTCAGTGCCAATCGGCTTCTTCCCGAAGCAACAATCTCCCCGAAAATCCAATCTTTGGTCAGTTGAAGAAAGTACTCGGGAATCCGCTTGAATTGAAAGATATGGTTGCAGGCGATGGGAGAACCACCGCTTAAAAGATAAGCCATCCAGGTCTTATCGCCAAACTCTTTTCCAGCAACCTGCCTAAATTCTCGATACGAGATGGGCAAAAATATATATTCGCTTTGTTTGAGCTTTCCCTTTCGACCAGGAAGACGCTCTGTTCCACGACGCAAATCGTTTGCCTTGGAACCGGTGGTGACAATGAGAACATCGCGAAAGAGTCCCTGATCGATGACTTTTTTCACCGCGCGTTCCCATTCAGGAACAGCTGTGATTTCGTCGATAAAAAGCCGTCTTACCTTTGCTTGCGGATGATACGCGCCTGCAAGCGCCTTCATTTCCTGAGCCAGCTCTTCAGATGAAGACAATTCGTCGCCATTCAAATAAAAAGCCGACCCCTTGCCAAAATCTTGAACGGACCCACGAAGGTTCAGGTCGAGCCACGTGCTTTTGCCATACTGACGCGGCCCACGAATGGTGATCAGGCCGGGTTCGGTGGGGATTTCATCGAGCCCAAACTCAAACCGAAATTGAGCTGCCTGAGATTCCATCTCCACAACGCGCGGCCACATTTCTTCGCGGTCCACGTCGCCTTCGGCCAAAAGTCGATTGATCGTCTTAACGTCCATAACGTTAGACTACCTTACGT
>JACQOX010000115.1 GCA_016202335.1 Deltaproteobacteria bacterium | reverse complement strand
TTCTTTGATCACATTGATCTTGTTCTCACCGGCGTTCGTCAAGACGACCGTGAATTCAGTCTGTTCTTCGGCGGGAGCAGCGGCTGCACCACCTGCTGCTGCGATTGCGACAGGGGCTGCTGCTGAGACGCCAAAGGTCGTTTCCAATTCCTTGACGAGTTCAGCCACTTCAAGAAGGGTCATATTCTTGAGCGACTCCACGATTTGTTCTTTTGCGACTGTTGCCATAACATTCTCCTTTACAATGCCCCAAGGCACCTAAGTCACGCCATCCTTGGCGAAACTCCAGCAGTGGGTGATCGCAGCTGCGATCATTTAAGCGATAAGTGATCTTACGCGGCCTTCTTTTTACCAATGGCGTCAATGACCGTCACCAATTGACGGGGAAGAGCAGCCAGAACGCCAACCAAATTCGTTGCTGGAGCATTCATCGATCCCAAAACTTTCGCCAAGAGGACCTCGCGGGATGGAAGCTTGGAAATCGCCACCAGATCATTCTTGGTAACAACCCGTCCCTCCAGATATCCACCACGGAGCACAAACAGGTCGTTCTTCTCTGCAAAATTTACACAGGTCTTGACCGTCTGGGCAGGATCTCCGCCCGTGGACGCTACTGCCGTAGGGCCATCAATCATGGCATCGAGCGCTGACAGGCCTTTTTCATCAAAGACACGTTTTGCCAAACGGTTCTTGATGACCTTGAGCTTGGACTGTTTGCGATTTAGCTCACTGCGAAGCTCTGAAATTTGCGATACCTTGAGTCCACGATAGCCTGCAAAGAGAAAAATCTTCGATTGTTCAAGTCGCTCTTTGAGCGATCCCATTTCCTGTTGTTTTTCTGTCCGATTCACTGAAACCTCCTTCAAAAATCTCTTTACATTGAGTTATGCTGCGCTTTCAGAACCACCCCATTGTGATTCCACACGAACACCGGGCGACATGGTCGCTGAAAGCGAGACGCCAACGATATAAGTTCCCTTTGCCGTTGCTGGCTTCGCCTTGACGATCGCTTCCATCAAGGTCTGAATATTATCCCGCAACTTTTCTTTTCCAAAGGAACGTTTGCCGACGGAGGCATGGACAATACTGGCCTTGTCGGTTCTGAATTCAACTTTTCCGGCCTTCACTTCCTTCACCGCCTTGGCCACATCCTGAGTGACGGTTCCGAGTTTTGGGTTCGGCATCATCCCTTTGGGGCCCAAAACTTTCCCGAGCTTTCCCACCACGATCATGAGATCTGGAGTCGCGATGGTCTTGTCGAAATCCACTGAGCCACTTAAAACTTTTTCGGCCAGGTCTTCAGCCCCCACCACATCAGCACCCGCGGCCCTTGCCTCTTCCGCCTTTTCGCCCTTGGCGAACACCGCAACACGAACTTTTTTGCCAACACCGTGAGGCAGATTGATCGAACCACGAACCACTTGATCGCTCTGTTTGCTGTCGACGCCGAGACGAACTGCGATATCCACCGACTCATCAAACTTGGGTTTACCAAAACCTTCGATCACGCCCAAGGCTTCGTCAAGCGTATAGGTCTTTTCCCCGTCGACCTTTTCCAAATCCTTACGATATCTTTTTCCCATAGTTTACTCCTGGTTGTGCAAGCGTATCTTGGAGATACTCCAACCTGTTAAATTAAACGACTTCAATGCCCATATTACGGGCCGTTCCCATAATCGTGCGCACCGCAGATTCAACCGTCGTACAGTTGAGATCAGGCAGTTTAAGCTTCGCGATTTCTTCAACCTGCGCCTTGGTCACTTTGCCAACTTTTTGCTTGTGCGGAACGGCTGAACCTTTTTCAATCTTGGCAGCTTTGAGCAGCAGGATCGAAGCCGGCGGCGTCTTTAAAATAAACGAAAACGAACGATCTTGATAAACGCTGATGATCACGGGAATGATCATCCCCTGCTGACCTTGAGTCTTGGCGTTAAACTGTTTGCAGAACTCCATGATGTTCACGCCGTGCTGGCCGAGAGCTGGACCAACCGGAGGTGCAGGGTTTGCCTGTCCTGCCGGACACTGAAGCTTCACTTGAGCGGTAATTTTCTTTGCCATACGATCCTCTTCTTTTCTTTATGTAATCAGGCCGATTTCTCGACTTCGGTAAAATCTAATTCAATCGGAGTGGCGCGTCCAAAAATACTGACGAGCACTCGGAGTTTGCCCTTGTCTTCATTCACCACGTCAATGACTCCGGTAAAGGTGGCAAAGGGGCCACTGGTCACGCGAACATTCTCTCCCTTTTCAAACTCGATCTTCGCCTTGGGTTTAAGCGTCCCCTCTTCGATCTGAGTGGTGATGCGCTTCACTTCTTCCTCAGGAACCATGGGAGGATGCTGAGATCCTCCGACAAAGCCCGTCACTTTTGGCGTTCCCTTGACCAAGTGCCACGTGGCTTCGTTGAGTTCCATTTTAATCAACAAATAACCGGGGAAAAATTGCCGTTTGGATTCTTTCTTCACCCCTTTTTTGACTTCAATGATGTTTTCCGTAGGGATTAAGATTTCCTCAAAATGGCCTTGAGCCTTGTGTTGACGAATTCTTTCCTCCAGCGAGGACTTCGCTTTTTGCTCATATCCCGAATAGGTGTGAACAACATACCAATGCTTCGTCATACAAATCCTTTACTGATACATCATATTAATGAGCGAACCCCACAGGAGATCAAACGTAAACAAAATGAGCGCACTGAGCGCGAGCAGTACTACCACCACAACCGACGACATCGCGGTTTCTTTGCGATTCGGCCAAGTGACTTTCGCGAGCTCTGTAAAGACCTCTGAGACAAAGAGCCCAGCCCGTTCGTTTCGGACGAGCACCAGAAAAAAGATCGCCCCCACCGTGATAGCGATCAGATCGGTCGGCGCCAACACCCATTGATCCAACAACGGAAGACGAAACATCGCCCAGATCAGCGAAGAAAGTTCACGGGCGATGGCGACCGTCAAAGCGGCCGTAGCCAAAAATGCCAGGCTCACCATTTTTTTCCCTGCTTGCGTCATAGAAGCTCTCTAAAAAATTGCAGGGGAGACAGGCATCGAACCTGCAACCCCCGGTTTTGTCCCGACGACCGCATGATTTTTCGTCGTACAAAAATCATGTGCGGCGTCGAGGATCCTCGAAACGACATGTGATTTTTCTGCCGGCTCCTCACTGCAGGG
>JACQOX010000114.1 GCA_016202335.1 Deltaproteobacteria bacterium | reverse complement strand
TTTTTCCGCATTTTTTCTTGCATCACGAAATTATTTTTCGCGATTTGCATTCGAAGTCGCATGGAAAATTCTCGTCGCAGCGCACGCCGCACCAAATCCATTGTCCACATTCACCACACTGATGCCCTCTGCACAGGAACTGAGCATGGCGAAGAGCGGTGTGAATCCGTTCAGATGCGTTCCGTATCCAACGGACGTGGGAACCGCGATGATCGGACACGGAATGAGTCCACCGACGACCGAAGGGAGTGCTCCTTCCATTCCTGCGATGACAATCGCTACATCCGCTTTCCGAATTTCATCAAGCGACGCGAGCAGGCGATGAAGCCCGGCAACACCGACATCGTAAAATTTCTGAGTTTCAATGCCATAGAACTCCGCTGTCCGTCTGGCCTCTTCTGCGACTGGAACGTCTGCCGTTCCAGCACAGATAATAGCGAGTTTTCCGGGAACTATGGTTTTCGGACGAAGCGTGACTTCGAGCGTTCGGCTGACCGGATCATAATCCGCCGTTGAAAATCGTTCACAAATCATCTGGGCTCGCTCAGGAGAAAGACGCGTTCCAAAAACATTGTGCCCGTGGGCGATGAATTGATCGATAATGCGGCACAGGTGTTCAAGCTCTTTGCCTTCGCAAAAAATGACTTCTGAAAAATTATTTCGAAACATGCGGTGCCCGTCAGCCTGCGAAATCTCGAGCGACGGAAGATGGAGCTTCCCAAGCGCCTCCATGGCATCATCGATACGACACTTTCCCGACTGCACTTCTTGAAGAAGCGCGACGATGTGTTCTTTATTCATATTCCCCTCATTTTTTTGATGCGTATCCTGCAAGGTCTAACGAAATGTTATTCCATCCCAAAGCGGTAAGTTTTTCTAAAATGATGTGGCGTTTAGAGAAGGCCTGTTCGATTTCTTGAGTGCCCACTTCAATCCGCACATGGTCGCGATGAAAACGAACACGAACTTGCTGAAGTCCCAGATCGCGGAGTGTATTTTCAGCGCTGTCGATTTTCTTGAGTACCCCCGGGTCAATAGGGAGATGTATCTCAATCCGTGAGGAAAGGCAGGCCGACTGCGGCTTTTCGGCGACTTCAAGTGTGAGATCACGCGCCAGCTGACGGACATCGTCCTTGGTAAAACCGGCATCAACGAGCGGAGACAATATACGATCTGACTCTTCTTTGGCCGCATATCCAGGACGATGGCCTTTCAGGTCTGAGGCATTGGTGCCCTCGAGAATGTATTGAAAATTATTTTCATCGGCAAAACTTAACAGCGTCCGAAAAAGCGTCTGTTTGCAAAAGAAACAGCGATTGGCCGGATTTTTCAGATAACGCGGATCCTCGAATTCCTTCGTGTCCATTTCGACAAATGGGATCTTTCGCGATGTGCAGAATGATGTGGCCAAAAGGCGATCGCGCTCAGGCACCGACGCCGAAACCCCCATGACCGCGACCATGCGATTTCCCAATTCCGCGTGAGCGAGGACGACGAGCAGTGCGGAATCCACGCCCCCTGAAAAAGCAACAACGGCGCTTTCCATTTCCCGGAGGCGCCGCCGAAGATTTTCAACTTTATTTAAAAACTCGTTCATCATTCTTAGGACCAGCTTTGAAGCAGGCACTGACGCAGTTCTCCGACCGTCTCTGCAACGACATCGGCGCCTGCCGCCCTCAATTCTTCGCGCGTTCCATAGCCATAGGAAACGCCGATGGAAGTACAGTTGCATTTTTTAGCAGCGTCGATGTCATGGGCACGATCGCCGATGACAACGTATCGATGACCTTTGTCTTTGTTCATCACATGCTTGATGAGTTCCACTTTCGACGAGTTTTTCCCGGTCAACTCACCGCCATACACTCCGCTAAAAATGGTTTTCACTCCCAAATGATCGAGCACCATTTCGCACGAAACCTGGGGTTTGATGGACGCAATAAACAGGCTTCCATTTTTGGCAACGGCATCGAGAAGTCCGACGATACCAGGGTACAACCTGTGTTCAGCGATCCCTTCTTTGTGAAAGCGCTCACGATAAGCGTCGATGCATTTCTTGATAAAGCGTTTATCCTTCCGCTTGGTGATGTCCGCAAAGATGTCTTCGAGGCTAAAGCCGATGTAGCGCTTGAGCCGTTCGATCGGCACCGTTTTTTCGCCATTTTTCTTGAGGGCAGCGTTAATGCAGCGGGGGATAGCCGTTCCGGGGTTTACAACCGTTCCATCCAGATCAAAAATGAAGCTCAGCTTGGCGCCCATGTTTTCTCCTTGGTTGACAATAAAAATAAGGAAAGGGACCTTTAAAGTCCCCCTTTCAGCCCTTTGAAGCCATAAACAGCGGCTGTGTGTATAGGAAGAAGCGCGAATTTACAACTAAATAATGGGGGTTTTAAAACAAAAATGGCCCTCCAAAGGGCCATTTTGATGTTGCGGGGGCCGGATTTGAACCGGCGACCTTCAGGTTATGAGCCTGACGAGCTACCAGGCTGCTCTACCCCGCGATCGGAGTTGGCCTCGTAAGCTGTCTCCCCGGAGCTGTCAAGGACCAAACTCTTTATTTCCCACCGAGTTGAAATTTGTTATGATGTTCTGGCTTTGGAGACGACATGACGCTTCACGTGATGACGATGATCGGCAGCATTGTTGGATTATTCTTATTTCTCCCAACCACAATGGCGCAGCAACAAAAATCTGGGGAACCATTGTATCTGCCGCAAAAAGAATACCCTTCTGATTTAGCGCCTGAAACCGACCCCCATTGGCAACACGAAAAAGACCGTTATCAAAAATCCGGCGAAGACCCCTATGAAGAACCGGTCGAGAGTTATTACGAAAAAAATGTCCACTACAAAAAAATAAAGAAACCTGTTAAACGGCGGCACCATTAATCTTGCTGAGGATTCGAATGCAAACAAACATCTCGCCTGCACTTCCCAACGGTTCGCTTCATGTTCTTGTCATTGATGACGACACCACGAATTTGACCCTCATCGACAAAACGTTGTCAGCGCGCGGAATGAACGTCAGCGTGACAACGTCCGGAAAAGCAGGGCTTTTGAAAATTTCCCAGTCACCACCGGATGTCATTTTACTTGACGTCATGATGCCTGAGATGAACGGATTTGAAGTTTGCCGTCAGCTAAAATCCAAAGAATCCACCCGCCTCATCCCTGTCATTCTCATTACGGCATTGCAGGAACGAGAGGACAAAATCACGGGCATTGAAGCCGGTTGCGATGATTTTATTTCCAAACCAATCGACCGCATGGAACTCGTCGCCCGCGTTCAGGCGCTCGGCAAAGTCAAGCGGCTTAACGACGACCTGGTGCATGCCGAAGACGTAATCATGAGTTTCGCCCGGGCGGTCGAAGCCAAGGACGGGACCACGGGAGATCACTGCGACCGACTGATTCAGCTTTCGCAGGAATTTGGAAAACACCTGGGACTTGATGCGGCTTCGCTCCTCTCCCTCAGCCGTGCCAGCGTCGTGCACGATGTCGGAAAAATCGGGATTCCTGACCACGTCCTCTTGAAACCTGGGAAATTATCAGACGACGAATGGAAGATCATGAAGCAACACCCGGCCATCGGGGAAAAAATCTGTAAACCCCTCCACAGCCTGCGCGACGTACTTCCCCTCATCCGCCACCACCACGAACGCTGGAATGGAACGGGTTATCCGGACGGTCTGAAGGGCGAAGCCATTCCTTACCTCGCCAGGATTTTTCAGATTTTGGACGCCTATGACGCCATGACGACCGTGCGACCCTATAAAAAGGCGTTCGCCACCGAAGAAGCGCTGAAACTTTTGACTGAAGAAGCTGAGCGAGGTTTTTGGGATCCCGAGCTCGTTAAAAAATTTATCGCCTTCTTGAAATGATTTTTATCGCTTCGAGTTCATTGCTTTTCTCGTTCACATCCATATAGTCATGCTCATGTCATCGTCGAAAAAACTCCCCCTTGGTATTCTTGCTTCTGGACGCGGATCCAATCTCCAATCGATTCTTGACGCCTCGCAAAGCGGTCAACTTGATGCCCAGGTCGCCGTGGTCATCAGCGATAACATCCATGCACAGGCGCTCGACCGCGCGCGCAAGATGGGCATTCCTGCTGTTGTTTGCGAACGCAGCCATTTTGCATCGAAGGAGGCTTTTGAGCAAAGCATCGTCAAAGAACTTCATCGTCATCACGTCGAACTCGTCTGTCTCGCCGGATTCATGCGACTCATCGGGAAAACCCTGCTTACCGCATATCCCCACAAGATTCTGAATATCCACCCGGCTCTCTTGCCCGCGTTTCCCGGGCTCTCCGCACAATCACAGGCCCTGGATTATGGCGTCAAAGTCGCGGGATGCACGGTGCACATCGTGGACGACCGCGTGGATCATGGACCGATCATCCTGCAAAGCGCCGTAGAAGTTCGCGATGATGATACCGTTGACGCCCTTTCCGCTCGCATTCTCGAGGAAGAACATCGCATCTACCCGCAGGCCATTCAACTTTTTGCTGAAAACCGCGTCCGCATGGAAGGACGTCACATCAAGCTCAGATCAAAGGGGGAAACATGAAACTGAAGGCATTCATCATCCTTGGATTTATTTCCGCAATGTTTCTGCCGACAAAGGCAGAGGCCGTTGGCAACTATTCCGTCGGCGTCGGTGCCGTCGGCAACATCTATGTCGCCAATTCCTCGCCTGAACTGAATCCAGGTCCAGGAGGATATTTTTATTTCGATTATCGGTGGTCCCCCCAGTTTTCGACGCAATTCAGCGCCCTCATCACCACCCATGACGGCACCGGCCGCTCGGCCAACGACGATGGCATTCTGTTCATCGGCCTGCCGACGTTTGACCTGAAATTTTATCTTCTCTCCGACGCCTCGCGCTGGGATCCTTACGGTCTCATCGGCATGGGCGTCTACGCTGTTTCTGAAGGCAGCAAAACCGATGGCACAACCGCGGTCGGCGTTGGCGCAAACCTTGGCCTGGGACTTGACTACTACGTCACAGAACAGTTGGCCGTTGGCTTTGCGGGAATCTATCGCTCGGTGGGACTCATCGACTCAACAGGCCCCGGCAGCAACGGCACTGCCCTCTTTCCGTTCTCTTTATTAGCTAACGTGTCGTGGCATTGGTAAGGCCTTGCCTGAACTCACAAAAATCTTTTCGAACGCCTGAATCTCTTGCGGCTTGAGCGGTCGGTATTTCCCGGGCTTGAGGGATTTGAGCTCCAGCGGGCCGATGGCGATGCGACGGAGTTTGACGACCGGATGCCCGATCGCTTCGCACATCCGCTTCACCTGATGGTTTTTCCCTTCATGGATACTGATTTCAATCCAAGTTGAGGTTTCACCACTGCGATTGAGTTTTACCCGCGCAGGTCGTGTAACACCGTCATCAAGGTGAACACCTTTTCGCAATGTTTCCAGGGAAACATCGGATGGCACGCCTTTGACTTGAACTTGGTAGGTCTTCCAAATTTCGTAGCGCGGATGCGTCAGTTTTTGGAGAAAATTGCCGTCACTGGAAAGAATGATGAGTCCTTCGGTATCGTAATCCAGCCGTCCGGCGCTGTTGAGCTTCGCCCCCAGTTCCCCCAAATACGACCAGATCGTTCGCCGCTCCAATGGATCAGACTTCGTCACGAGCGCAGATCTCGGCTTATTGAAGGCCAAATAGAGATGACTTTTGGGCAGTTCCAACTTTTTCCCATCAACCCGAACGTCGGATTCATAGGGATTGACGGTCATTCCGAGCGATGTCACTTTTTCACCATTCACTGAGACTTGACCTGCGGAAATCGCAGCATCGGCCGCGCGGCGGGAAAGCTCACTGCACTGGGCGATCAGGCGATTGAGCCGAATCTTCTCCGGCAGGAGCGTCGGCTTGAACGACAGATGGTTCTGTTTCTGAGCTCCTTTGTACCTCCGCACCAAGTTTCCCTTTCTCACCCATCCCTTCTGGTTCTGCATGTTTAAATCCCCCCATCATGAGCACGGTTTTCTCCACCACATTGAGGTGCTTTAAACTCTCTTCGAGTTTTTCCAAGGCCTCTTCGTCTTCGCTTTCATCCACCTCTTCAATCACTTCAGTTTCTTCCTCTTCTTCTTCCGGTTCCTCAAAGGCTTCATCGTCTCCACCATTTTTTTCGGCGACGAGGGAACTCGACGCCGGGGCTTCGGTCATCGCAGCTCGGCGTTCACGCATGAATTCTTCGATATCTTTGAGCGTCGGCAGATCATGCAAGGCATTCAAGTTGAAGAGTTCCAAAAACTGCGGGGTCGTCCCGTAAATCAGCGGCTGCCCTGCTTCATCACGGCGCCCAACGATCTTGACCAGACGTTTTTCCAGCAAGGTTTTGATGACGCCACCAGAATCAACACCACGAATGGATTCAATTTCAGAGCGAATGCACGGCTGGCGATACGCGATGATAGCAAGCGTCTCGAGCGAAGCCGGCGAAAGCTTGGCCGCTTTCGGCAGATTCATTTTTTGCAGCCACGGCGTCGCCACGGGTTTCGTCCGGAATTGATATCCACCGGAAACCTGCATCAGTCCAATTCCTCGGCGGGCGTCCTGATTCCAATCGTTTTGTATTTCTTCCAAGGTCTGCTGAATACGCTCCATGTCCACGTTGGCATCAGAAAGCATCGTGTGCAGCGCTTTTTCATCCACGGGCTCTTCGGCCACAAAAATCATGGCTTCGATGACAGATTTTAATTCGTTGTTTTCCATAGAATGATGACCTCTTAAGCGGGGGGATTCATATTCCCATCATAATTACTGACGAGCTTTAAAGCTTCGTCCTCTTTGACGTACTCCATCTTCCGTTGGAGAAAGAGATCACCATAGCGTTCAGACTGAAAGACCTTGATCATGCGCAGCCGGCACATTTCAAGGAGCGCCAAAAACGTCACGACAACGTAAAACGGCTCTCCGCTCACCTCCAACAGATCGGCAAGCTTTGTCGTTTCATTTTGTTTGATGCGATCGACGATTTCGAGAATGCGTTCATTGACGCTCACGCGATCAGTCGCCACTTCGTGGTATTTTTCGCTCGGCAATTTCTTGAGCACTCGGCCAAAGGCTTCGATCAGATCGTAAATGTTGGCTTCGATCGGCGCATCCTGCGGGGCCTCTGGCAAGGCCTCTCGGACCGTGGGGACGAAAACGTCACGCCACAGCATCTCCCGTTTTTCCAGTTTTTCCGCAGCATCGCGGTACTGTTGGTATTCCAACAGACGACGCACCAAATCAGCACGCGGATCGTGTTCGTTTTCGTCTTCGTCTGACGCCTTATCCTCTGGAAGCAGCATGCGCGATTTGATGTGCGCCAAATCAGCGGCCATCAAAAGAAACTCGCCGGCGAGATCGATGTCCAGTTCCCGCAGGGTGTCGATGTATTTCATGTACTCTTCAAGCACGAACGCGATTGGAATATTGTAGATATCGAGATCATTCTTCTTGATGAGGTGAAGCAGAAGGTCCAGCGGTCCTTCAAAGGCCTCGAGATTCACGCGGTAGTTGTCGATCATCAAGACCTGGTCATTCATACTTCATCCCCATCGCCTGCTTCACCTTGTCCATCGTCGCCCGCGCCACGAGCTCGGCTTTCTGCGAACCTTTCTTTAAGATATCCATAACCGAGCCTTGAGTTTTTTCGAGGACTTCGCGGCGTTCGCGGATGGGGCGCCAATAATTCAAGGCATTTTCGATGCAGATTTTTTTACAGTCAACGCAACCGATGCCGGCAGTGCGGCACTGGGTATCAACCCAGGCAAGCTTTTGGTCATCCGTGTAAAGTTTGTGATACGCAAAAATATTGCAGACGTCGGGATTCCCGGGATCCGTGCGTTTTTGGCGCGCGGGATCAGTGATCGTATTCATCATCTTGTGCCGAACCGTGGCTTCGTCGTCGGCGATATAAATCGCATTGCCATAGCTCTTGGACA